>DATJFA010000438.1:0-8946 GCA_035496015.1 Terriglobales bacterium
GGCGCGCTTCAGCTGGTCAGCGATGCGGGATTTTTCGTCAATCTGCGGGCCGGGTTGCGCCATGATCTCTCCTATCAATCCGCGACAATGCAAATACCGGCAGCGTCCGCCGCAGTTATGACCGCGTCACCATCCACCAGCAGGCATTTGCCTGCATCCAGCGCGAGGCAAGTAGCGCCCGCCTGGCGCATCACTTCCATGGTTTTCACTCCGACCACCGGCACATCAAAGCGCATGTCCTGATTCGGCTTACCCACTTTGACGACAGTTAGATGTCGCCGCAGGGTGGAAGACTCACCTTCCAGCGCGGCCATGATGCGGCCGGCACGCTCGATGGCGGCGTCGGTACCCTCCATGGCTTCCACGGCGACGCAGGCGGCTTCCGCGACGACCACCGTCTGGCCAATATCGAACTGCGCCAGGTGACGCGCCACCTGCCGGCCATAGGCCATGTCTTTCTGCTCCGCTTCCGTGGGTGGACGACCCGTGAGCACGCCGGCGTGGGCGAGCAAAGGCTGCAGAAAGCTGGTGGAATCCTCCAGCGTGATGCCCTCATCGGCCAGCACCTTGGCCACGGCGCCCAGCAGCGAATCGGTGTTGCGGGTGCCGAGGGAAAGCAGCAGTTTGGCCAGGCGCCAGTCAGGGCGGATGCTGGAAAAAATCTGCTTGTGCTTCACCTGGCCGGCCATGATGGCACGGCGCACGCCTTCGCGCTTGAAAGTGTCAATCAGGTGGCCCAATTCGCCCAGCGACATCCAGTAAACCGCAGCCGCGCCGTGCGATTCGATTTCAGGAAAAGTTTCTTCCTTGATGGCAGCAACCACCACCTCGGCGCCGCGCGCGCGGGCAGCGTCGAGCACGAGCATGGGAAATTTGCCGTTACCGGCGATGAGGCCGATCTTCTCCACAGTTGTCAGTTGCCAGTTGCCAGTTCATCTGTGACGAGGGCCGCATGGTATCAAATGGAGGCAAGCAGTCCGTTGAGAACTCTTCCAACCTCTGCTGACGTCCGGAGCAGGTTGTCTGCCTCGTTTGCTGTCAGATAATTCAATTTACGAGCCACCTCAATCTGGGTTTCCGCCTCCAGCAGCGAGCCTCGAGCATGACCCAAAAATTGGCGGAACTCGCCCGCGGTCAGTCGTCCCTGTCCCTCGGCAATATTGCTTGGTATTGAAAGAGCAGCCCTAAGAAGCTGACTTGTTAAGCAGTAAAGTTCATCTTTGGGGAAGTGTTTCGTCGCTGAGTAAACAGCTGCGACAAAGTCCATCGCCCGTTGCCAAGCAATCAGATCTTTGTAGGACTGCCCCACCTCGCCGCTCCGATGTAGGTCGGTGTGGCCCTACACCAACTGTGATTGTAACTGGCAACTGAGAACTGGTAACTGACAACTATTTGATAATTCCGCGCTCCGAGCTCTCGATGAAACGCACCAGCAGTTCCACATCGTCGCCAAGCTCTCCTTCGGCTTTGAGCTTTTCCAAGGCTTGCGAGGTGTTGAGTCTGGAGGCCAGCAGCAGCTTGAAAGCGTGGTGCAGTTTGCGGATGCGCTCGCGGGTAAAGCCATGGCGTTCCAGGCCGAGAGCGTTCAGGCCGTAGGCATGGGAGTCGCGGGCGGCGACGGTTTTGGAGAAGGGCAGGACGTCCTTGGTAATCGTGGTGCCGCCGCCGATGAAGGAATAAGTGCCGATGCGCACGTACTGGTGGACCGGGCAAAGCGCGCCCACGGTGGCCCAATCTTCCACGGTGACGTGCCCGGCCAGGGTGGCGGCGTTGGCCAGGATCACGTGGTCGCCAATGACGCAATCGTGAGCCACATGAGCATAGGCCATGATGAGCGTGTGGCTGCCGATGCGCGTCACGCCGCCGCCGCCGACGGTGCCGCGATGCAAAGTGACGAACTCGCGGATCTGGTTATGGTCGCCGATCTCCAGGCGCGTTTTTTCGCCGGCAAATTTCAGGTCCTGCGGGGGCTGGCCGATAGAGGCATAAGGAAAGATGCGGTTGTTGGCGCCCAGTCGGGTGGGACCGGCGAGCACCACGTGCGCCACCAATTCGCAGTCCTCGCCCATCTCCACGTCAGCGCCGACCACGCAGTATGGCCCGATGCGGCAGGAAGCGGGGATTCGGGCATCCGGGTCCACCAGCGCGGTGGGATGGATCACCGGCCGCACCGAACGCGGTTGCCGCTTGATAGTGAGTTCGTCCGTAGTTTTAGTAGGCGACACGTTTACTCCCCGCTGTTCTCCTGTGGCCCGGCCTGCGACTTGCCTTCAGCCCTGGATCGATCCACCAGTTGGCAGGTAACCACCGCCTCAGCGGCCAGCTTCTCTCCAACATAAGCTTTGCCCTGCATGCGCACGGCGGTGTGGCGCCAGGCCAGAACCTCCACTTCGATGCGTAACTGGTCGCCCGGCACCACGGGGCGGCGGAAGCGAGCACGCTCGATGCCGGTAAAGACCATCAGCTTGTGCTCCCGGTCGGCGATTTCGGTAAGCAGCAGCGCGCCCCCGGCCTGGGCCATGGCTTCCACAATCAGCACCCCCGGCATAATGGGGAAACCGGGAAAGTGGCCAGCGAAGAAGGGTTCGTTGGCGCTGACGTTCTTGATGGCTACAATGCGCTCTTTGCGCGTCAGGTCCACCACCCGATCAATCAGCAGGAAAGGGTAACGGTGCGGCAGGATGCGCTGGATGGCGGCGATGTCCAGAGTGGTACGCTCCGGCGTTTTCGGCTCGGTGGTTGGGGGCGCCGTTTGCGTCATCCTCGGTTCTCGCTGAAAGCGAAGATTATACTGCAGGAGCGGTACGGGATTGACGATTGACGATTTTCGATTGACGATTTGATCGGCAATCCCCGGCTGACGTGCCGTCCAATAAGCGCTGTTCAGTCGACTGTTTTGCCAATCCGCAATCGTCAATTGCTAGGAGCTAGATGGCAATCAAGCAGATGAAATCTGAGGGCGGCGCGCTGGTCAGTTCACTGCGGCAACGCCGCGATGCGATGGTTGAAACCTTGCGGCAAATGGTGGAACTGGAATCGCCCAGCGACAACAAGGCGGCGGTGGACCGGCTGGGCGAATTTCTGGCCGAGCAGTTTGCGGCGGCGGGAGGCCGGCCCAAGTTCCATCGTCAGAGTGAGCGCGGTAATCATTTGCAGGTGGATTTTCCGGGGGCAGACGGCCGCCGCCCGGTCATGCTGCTGGGCCACTTCGATACGGTCTGGGCAATAGGCACGCTGGCCAAAATGCCCTGGCGGGTGGAGAAGGGCCGGGCCTGGGGGCCAGGCAGCTACGACATGAAGTCGGGCATTACGCTGATACTGCATGCGCTCGCCACCTTGCGGGAAGTGCGCGGCGAACTGCCGCGCCCCGTCACGGTGCTGCTCAATACCGACGAAGAGATAGGCAGCCACACCTCACGAGCAATAATTGAGCGCCTGGCGCGCGAGTCGGCAGCCGTGTTGATCATGGAGCCTTCGGCCGGCCTCAAAGGCGCGGTGAAGACAGCGCGCAAAGGCGTGGGCGAGTATTGCCTGAAGGTGACTGGAATTCCCGCGCATGCCGGCATCTCTCCTGGGGAAGGGGCCAGCGCCATCGTCGAACTGGCCCAACAGATCGTGAAGGTGTCAGGGTTTACGGACTTGAAGCGTGGTATTTCGGTGAACACCGGAGTGATCGAAGGTGGCACGCGCAGCAACGTGGTAGCTGCGGAAGCCTCTACGCTCATAGACGTGCGCATTGCCCGGGTACGCGACGCAGCCTACATTGACAAGAAACTGCACGCCTTGCGTCCAGCGAATAGAAAGTGCCGGCTGCAACTCACTGGGGCAATCAATCGGCTCCCGATGGAGCGCACCAATGGGGTAGCCGCGCTTTACGCCAAGGCACGGAATGCTGCCGCGCAGCTTGACTGGAAACTGGAGGAGGCGGCCACCGGCGGCGCCTCTGACGGCAACTTCACCGCTGCCTTGGGAGTGCCGACGCTCGATGGCCTGGGAGGAGTGGGCGAGGGCGCGCACGCTTTTAACGAATCGGTGATTATTGAGGAATTGCCGCGCCGGGCGACGCTAATAGCGTTACTGATCGAGGCAGCATGAGCGAAGCTGGCTAGCTGACTGGCCGTCTAGCTGGCCAGCTTGTGCATTGTTTGCCAGCCAACTGGTGAGCTAGCCAGCCATTCAGCTTTCTTTGACTCTGCCTCGTAACTGCCCTAGAATCTGAACAGGGGAATTCCTGCAAACTCACTGCGCTGGAAAGCGCGCCGGTTTGCCCCTGCCGGCGGAGGTCCACATGATAGGCAAATTAGGTTTGCCTGAGATCCTTCTGATCCTGGCCATCGCCCTGCTGATTTTTGGCCCCAGCAAACTGGCCGACCTGGGCAAGGGCCTGGGCGAAGGAATCCGCAATTTCAAGTCGGCCGTTAAAGACGGCGAGCATGGCACGCAGGAAAAGAAGTAGCGCTGGCCGGCGTCGTCCTCCCGTCATTCTTTCAGGCCGCGAGTCTGCAGCGACCTCAAACCCATTTTCCGATAATCATTCTGAGGCAGGACTGTGCCGTGCCTCCGGCACTGCTCTGCTCCTGCGATGACTTGTCCCAGGAGTAGTCCTTCTTGAAGTTTCGTGTCTTCTCCCCGGGTCCAGGAAGCGTCTTTCAGGTAATCAAGCGATGCTCACGCAGCATGCGGTAGACCAGCGGCACGGGCAAACCGACTACATTGAAGTAGCAACCCTCGATGCGAGGAATCCAGCGGGAGGCGCGTCCCTGAATGGCGTAGGCGCCGGCCTTGTCCAGAGGCTCGCCGCTAGAAATGTAGTCGCGGATATCATCCTCAGTGAGCGCGTCCATCCACACGCGAGTAGTCTCGGAGGCAACAAAGTCCACGGCTGACGGCCGACGGTTGAGGGCAGGGTTCTGCTGACCACTCCCCACTGACCACTGACCACTATCCAGAAGACAAACGCCTGTTATAACGCGATGCTCGCGCCCGGACAGCAGGCGCAGCATGCGCGCGGCATCGGCCGCAGGATCGGGGGCGTCGGCCGGCTTGCCCAGAATTTCGCCGTTGACGAAGACGACCGTGTCGGCCGCCAGTACCCATTCGCCGGCACGGCCGCGGCGCTGCGCTACCGCCGTCGCTTTCTCGCGCGCCATGCGCTCGGCAAACTGCTGGGAAGGCTCGCCGGGATGAGGGACCTCAGGCAGGTCGGCTGCTTCCACCGTGAACGCGATTCCCGCCGCTCGCAGCAGTTCTTGCCGCCGGGGCGAGGAAGAGGCCAGGATGAGTGGCATGGATGCATTTTATATTCCACCGCCGAGACGCCGAGGGCGCGGAGAAAAAACAAATTTATGCGCCGCGGATAAACGCAGATGGACGCAGATCAGATCGGCACTTGGCAATTGGCAATTGGCTCTTTGAGGGCTTTCTGGGGGACTTTATGAGGCAACGCTGGCCAAGTACTAATTGCATCAATCCGCGTTGATCGGCGGAGAATGAATTTCTGGCGGGGGGCTCACTGACCGCCGCGTGCATCCAAACTCCGATGAAATCGGCTACCCTGACACTCATGTATGGAGCCACGCTGGAAGGAGGCAGGGCGGAGTTTCGGGTGTGGGCGCCACACGCCCAGCGAGTCACCCTGCGCCTGGTTGAGGGTGGCGACCTGCCTATGCAGCGCGTCGCCGATGGCACATTCAGCGTTCGGGCTCCCGCCCAGGCAGGCGATCGTTATTTCTACCTTGTCGATGAGCACAAACCCCTGCCCGACCCGGTTTCGCGTTTGCTGCCGGAAGGAGTCCATGGACCGAGCGCCATTGTTGATCCGAGTGCCTTCGCCTGGAGCGATCAGGCATGGCGCGGGCTCGAGCTGCGCGACTACATCATTTATGAGCTGCACGTAGGCACGTTCAGCCCTGAAGGTACATTTGACGGCGTCGTCCAGCGACTGGAGTACCTGAAGTCGGTGGGCATTTCGGTGATTGAACTGATGCCCGTGGCCGCGTTTCCCGGCAGGCGCAACTGGGGCTACGACGGTGTCTCCTTGTACGCAGTGCAAGAGAGCTATGGCGGGCCGGAGGGCCTGAAACGCCTGGTAGATGCCGCCCACCGCGCGGGCTTAGCGGTCATGCTCGACGTTGTCTACAACCACTTGGGAAACGAAGGCAACTACCTGCGCCTCTTCGGGCCTTACTTCACGCACCACCACACCACGCCGTGGGGCGACGCTATCAATTACGACGACCGGGGCTGCGAGGGGGTGCGCCGCTACGTGGTGGAAAATGTGCTTTACTGGATTCGCGAATACCACCTCGACGGGCTGCGGTTGGACGCCACGCAAACAATCAAGGACGACTCGCCCCAGCACATCCTGGCCGAAATCCAGGAAAACGTGCAGCGGCTGGCTGGCGAACTGGGCCGCCGGGTATGCGTGATCGCGGAAACCGACGAGAACGACCGCCGCGACGTTCTGCCCCGCGCGCAAGGCGGATTGGGAATGGATGCGGTTTGGAGCGATGACTTCCACCACGCGCTGCACGCGTATGTGACCGGCGAACGCGAAGGCTATTACCAGGATTTCGGCAGCAAAGAGCAGATCGTGCGGGCGTTGAACGAAGGCTTTGCTTTCCAGGGTGAACCGTTTAAGTTCTGGCGCGGGCGAAAGCGCGGGACGCCGGCGGCCGGCATTCCTCTTCCCGCTCACGTTCTTTGCACGCAGAACCACGACCAGGTTGGGAATCGCCCCAGCGGCGAACGCCTGGACGCATTGGCGCCGCGTGGAGCCTGCAAGTTGGCCGCCGCACTCATGCTGCTTGCGCCCGAGACACCGCTGTTGTTCATGGGCCAGGAATATGGCGAGACATCGCCATTTCAGTTCTTTACTGATTACGGCGATCCTGCCCTGCAGCAGGCGGTGCGCGAAGGTCGGCGCAAAGAGTTTGAGCACTTCGTCGCCTTTGGTGGCGAGGTGCCAGACCCGCAGGATGAGAAGACCTTCCAGCGATCGAAACTGCGCTGGTCAGCGATTAGTGGTCAGTGGGCGGTGGGCAGTGGGCAGGAAAACCCGCACCGAGAAATGCTGGAGTGGTATCGCAAGCTCATCATCCTGCGGCGGGATTTGGTAATCCCCGGCGAGCGCACCTGCAGGGCGGAGTTGGTGGAGGGGGCCATTGTGATGAGTGTGCCGGCCAGCGATCCCAAATTGCGCCTGATTGCAGAATTTCCCGATTCGCAGCGACAGAGCGCGCCGGCAGGATGGAAAATGGCGCTCTCATCAGATGAGGATGGATACCGCGTGAGAATATTCACGCGAGAATGAACGAGCACCCCCAAAGAGGCGTGGGGGGTGATGGCAGGCGGCACTGTGGAAGCGCAGGGCTTCAGCCTGCGAAATCGGCGTACATCAATTGTGGGCTTTAGCCCCAGTAAAGACACAGGGGCTAAAGCCCGAGATCCTCTCGGGCACTAATTCCCCGGACTAAAGTCCGGGGCTTCCACAACTCGGGATTCAACAGGTCCAAATTGAATGCCACTGACAGACAACGTACTGACCACTGACCACTAATCACTGGGCACTGCCCTACCTGCTAAAATTGAGTTGTTCCCACCACCTCGATGGACCGCGCCAGTATCCGCAACTTCGCCATCATCGCGCACATTGACCACGGCAAATCCACGCTGGCGGACCGCCTGCTGGAGCTGACCGGGGCGCTCTCGGCGCGCGAAATGCAGGCCCAGGTGCTCGACGCCATGGACCTGGAGCGAGAGCGCGGCATCACCATCAAGGCGCATGCCGTGCGCATGATGTACCAGGCCAAGGACGGCAAGACGTATCAGCTCAATCTGATTGACACGCCGGGACACGTGGACTTCTCCTACGAAGTTTCGCGCTCCCTGGCTTCGTGCGAAGGCGCGCTGCTGGTGGTGGATGCCTCGCAGGGAGTGGAGGCGCAAACGCTGGCCAATTCCTACCTGGCCATCAACCATGGCCTAGAGATTATCCCGGTGATCAACAAGATTGACCTGCCCAGCGCGGATATTGCGCGCACCAAGGAGATGATTGAGGGTGCCGTGGGCCTGGATGCCGCCAATGCTCTGCTGATCAGCGCCAAAACCGGGCAGGGCGTACCGGAGGTCCTGGAAACAATTGTGCAACGCATTCCTCCGCCCAAGGGCTCGCCGGAAACTGCGCTGCAGGCCCTGATCTTCGACTCTTGGTTTGACGCCTATCGCGGCGTGGTCGTGCTGGCCCGCGTGTTCCATGGCACGCTGCGCAAGGGCCAGAAAATTCGCCTGTGGTGGAACGGGCGCGTCTTCGAGGTGGAAACCCTGGGCGTGCTAACCCCCAAGCCGGTGGAGATAGACATGCTCGAGGCTGGCGAAGTGGGGTTCCTGATCGCGAACATCAAGAACGTGGGTGATACCAAAATTGGCGACACCATCACCGACGATGCGCGGCCAGCCATCGAGCCCCTGCCCGGCTTCGAAGACATCAAGCCGATGGTGTTCGCCGGGCTCTACACCGTGGACGCGCACGAGCACACGGCTTTGCGCGAGGCGCTGGAGAAGCTGCAACTCAATGACTCTTCGTTCTTCTTTGAGCCGGAAAGCTCGGTCGCTCTGGGTTTTGGCTTCCGCTGCGGCTTTCTGGGCCTGCTGCACATGGAAATCATCCAGGAACGCCTGGAGCGCGAATTCAACCTTGACCTGATCACCACCGCGCCGGGCGTGCGCTACAAGATCACGCGAACCGATGGCGAAGTGGTGGAGGTGGACAATCCCTCGCGCTGGCTGCCGCAGAGCGAAATCCGCAAGATCGAAGAGCCGGTGATTCTGGCAACCATCCTGACCAATGAAGAATATGTGGGCGGAATTCTGAAGCTGGTGGAGGAGAAGCGCGGGCGGCAAAAGGGATTTGAGTACGTAACCTCGAACCGCGTGATGCTCAGCTAC
>DATJFA010000439.1:0-4478 GCA_035496015.1 Terriglobales bacterium
TCCTGAGGTTGAACCCATTAGAACAAGGGATGTAAGTAAATGCAGCGCCGCTATTATGTGTACATCATGGCGAGCAAGTCGCGCGTTCTCTACACCGGTGTAACTGGCAATCTGCAACGCAGGGTACTTGAGCACAAATACGACGCTGAGCCGGGCTTTACCACCCATTACCGAATACATCGCCTGGTTTACTACGAAACCTTCCACTACATCGGGAATGCCATCGCTCGGGAGAAAGAACTTAAGGGCTGGTTACGCAGCAAGAAGGTTGCGCTCATTCGCTCCTTCAATCCCACGTGGGAAGACTTGAGCGAAGGTTGGGGAGAGAGGATAAAAGCAGGTCCTTCGCTTCGCTCAGGATGACAAAATCAAAGTGTGTTGCTGAAACTAAACAGCGAAGGCTGAACTAGCTTTTTTAAGGGGAGCAACACAGAGTTTTGAAACAGGCAACACTCCCCGTTTGTCATCCTGAGCGCAGCGAAGGACCTGCTTTTGCCGTTACGAAGCTGCTCGCACTTTTTTCCCGGATGCTTCGGCAAGGGCCTGCTCGAGCACGTCCAGCGCCTTGTCCAATTGCTGGCGGGAGATGACCAAAGGCGGCTGCATGCGCACCACGTTGCCGAAGACGCCGCCCACGCCGATGAGCACGCCATTGCGCAAGCAGAAATCGCGCACGGCTTCGGCTTCGGCAGCCGCGGGGGCCAGGGCAGTGTCTTTGACCAGCTCAATGCCAATCATCAGCCCCAGGCCGCGCACATCTCCAATCAGCGGCGTGTGCTTCTGAATCGCCCTTAGCCGCTCCATGGCATAAGCGCCGCTTTCCTGCGAGCGCTGGCACAGCTTCTCCTCCTCCATCACCTGGATGTTGGCCAGGGCTGCGGCACAGGACACGGGGTTGCCGCCGAAGGTAGAGAGGTGGTCGCCGGGGGTGAAGGCAGCGGCAATTTCGTGGCGCGTGGTGAAGGCGCTGAGCGGGAAACCATCGGCAATGCCCTTGGCGGTGACCATAATATCGGGCGTCACCCCATAGTGCTCGATGGCGAACAGCTTCCCGGTGCGGGCGAAGCCACTCTGCACTTCGTCGGCAATAAAGAGAATTTTGTGCGCGTCCAGCACCTTCTTAATCTCCCGGAAATAATTCAGTGGCGGCACAATGATGCCGCCCTCTCCCATCACCGGCTCGGCAATGAACGCGGCGACATCGTTGGAAGTGCTGAAGCGAATGGCGTCGTCGAGCATCTGCGCCCACTGGCGCACGGCCTCTTCGGGATTGTCTCGCCAGGGCGAGCGAAACACGTAGGGCGCAGGCAGGAAGGCCACGCCGCCGGCATAAGGTCCGCCGCGCTTCTTGCGGCCGTAATTTCCGGTCACGCTGAGCGCGCCCCAGCTGCGGCCGTGGAAGCTCATCTGCAGCGAGAGGTATTCGTGCTTCCCGGTATAGAGCCGGGCCAGTTTGAGCGCGCCTTCAATCGCTTCCGCGCCGCCATTGCCGAAAAATGTCTTGGTCATACCGCGCGGCATGATCTGCGCCATTTTTTCCGCCAGGTCAGCGGTGGGCTGCGAGTGGTAGATGTAGGAGGCGCAGTGCACCAGCTTATCCATCTGCGCCTTGGCAGCCGCGATCACCTTGGGATGGTTATGGCCGGCGTTGACCACGCTAATGCCGGCAAAGCAGTCCACGTAATCGCGCCCGTTCACATCGGTGACGGTGGCGCCGGAAGCGCGTTCCACCACCACTGGCTGAACGGACTTCATAAAGCTGGTGATGACGTAGTCGGAGTATTTCTGGATGGTGTTGGACATGGTTCCCCTGGTCGACGGTCTACGGTCGAAGGTCGACGGCATCAACCGTCAGCCGTCGCCCGTAACTTTTAGAATTTTCTGCTGTGCTCCCGCGCCCAGCGCTCGATCACAATCTTTTTGTCGGTATAGAACTCGATGGCATCGTTTCCCTGGGCGTGAACGGTGCCAAAGAAGCTCTCTTTCCAGCCGCTGAAGGCAAAGTAGGCCATGGGCGCGGCCACTCCGATGTTGATGCCAATGTTGCCCGCCGGCGCTTCGTAGCGGAACTTGCGCGCCGCCGAGCCGCTGGAGGTGAACAGCGATGCCTGGTTGCCGTAGGGGCTGCGCGCCAGGAACGCGAGCGCCTCATCAATGTCGTTAGCCGGTATCAGGCTGAGCACGGGCCCAAAAATTTCCGTGTCGGCCAGCGAACCGTCCTGGCGCACGCCATCGAGCACGGTAGGCCGCACGAAGTTACCCGATTCATACTTGGAGATGCGCGGGTTACGGCCATCCACCAGCACTTTGGCGCCTTCGCTTGAGCCCTTGGCGATCAGCGATTCAATGCGCGACTTGCTGTCCCTGGTGATGACCGGGCCCATCTGCACGCCTTCATCGAGACCGAAACCGACGCGCAACGAGGAGGCGTTGTCGGCAATGGCCTCGCGGAAGGTCTTCTGCGCCTCGCCCACAGTGACCGCCACGGAAACGGCCAGGCAGCGCTGCCCGGCGCAGCCAAAGGCGCTGTCGCTGATGATCTGCGTGGCCTGCTGCATGTCGGCATCGGGCAGCACGATGACGTGGTTCTTAGCGCCACCCTGGCACTGCAGGCGCTTACCCGCCTGCGCGCCGCGAGCGTAGATGTAGCGGGCTACCGGCGTGGAGCCGACAAAGCTGATGGCGCGCACGGTGCGATGGTCCAAAAGCGCGTCCACCGCCTCTTTGCCGCCGTTCACCAGGTTGAGCACGCCAGGCGGCAAGCCCAGCGCCTCCATCATTTCAAAGACCCGCTGGCTGCTGAGCGGCACGCGCTCCGAAGGCTTGAGCACAAAAGTGTTGCCGCAGGCGATGGCGTAAGGCAGGTACCAGAACGGGATCATCAGCGGGAAATTGAAGGGTACGATGGCGGCCACCACGCCCAGCGGCTGCCGGATCATGGTCTCGTCTATGCCGCGAGCCACATCTTCCAGCATGCGGCCCTGCATCATGGTGGGAATACCGCAGGCCACCTCTACGTTTTCAATGGCGCGCCGCAACTCGCCCTTGGCCTCGCCCAGGGTCTTGCCGTTCTCCAGGGTGATAGTGCGGGCCAATTCGTCGAAATGTTCCTCCAGCAGGTTCTTGAGCTTGAACAGGTACTGGATGCGGTCTTCCGGCGGAGTGCGGCGCCACTCGGGGAAGGCGCGCCCCGCAGCCTGCACCGCGGCATCCACTTCGGCGGCGCCGGAAAGCGGCACTTGGCCGAGAACTTCATTGGTCGCGGGATTGATGATTTCGCGGTGCTCGGCAGCGGTTGAAGCCTGCCATTTGCCGTTGACGTAATTGCGAACCGTAGTTTGGGTGGGGGCTGCGATGCTCATAAATTCTCTTTTCCAGCGGTTCAGCCGTCCCTACGGGACTCGGATCTAACTGGCTGAAGCTTCCCGCCACTGAAGTGGCGGGCTACTTTCAATCGCCTCTACGTGGCTAAGTAGGGGCACTGCTTGCAACGTCTCACCTTCCGAAGCAAGGCGTCATCCAGAGGACCCTTGGGTCCGGAGGATCTCGCGTGCAGTGCAACGAAGGTAGAGAGACGTAACAAGTTACGTCTCTACCAATAAACAACAATTTGCGAAACAAGCATGGAAGCCGCTTACGCGGTCTGAACCGCTACCCCGCGCGTCTGCAGAACCGTCTGCAGCGCCGCTTCCAGAACGCCCAGCGCTTCCTCAAACTGCTCGTCTGTCATTACCAGGGGCATGAGCAGGCGAATCACGTTGCCATAGGAACCCGCCGACAAAACGATCAGGCCGTGCTCATAGCAGTAGCGCACAATTTCCTTAGTTTCCTTGGCCGCAGGCTCCCGCAACTCGCGCGAGTGCACCAGTTCCATGGCCTGCATTCCACCCAGGCCACGCACTTCGCCAATCTGCGGCCACTGTTCCTGCCATTGGCGGGCACACTTAGCAAAGCGGCTGCCCAGTTCATTAGCGCGGGCGCAAAGGTCGCCCTGCTCGAAGGCGTCCAGCACGGCCAGGCCAGCTTCCACGCACACGGGATTGCCGCCGAAGGTGCCGCCCAGTCCGCCCTCGCCGGCGGCGTCCATGATATCAGCGCGCCCGGTAACCGCGCCCAGAGGCAGACCGCCGCCCAGAGATTTCGCCGTGACCAGCAGGTCAGGCTCAATTCCGTAACGCTCGCAGGCAAACATGGCGCCGGTGCGGCCGAAGCCCGTTTGCACCTCGTCGGCAATGAAAAGGATGCCGTGCTTGCGGCAGATCTCCAGCAGGATGCGGAAGAACTCCGGCGGTGGAGTCACAAAGCCGCCTTCGCCCAGCTCCGGATCGGCAATCACGGCCGCTACCGATTCTGCCGCCACCACGCGCTTGAAGGTGTCTTCCAGGTGATGGGCGCAGTAAGTGCCACACTCGGGATACTTCAGCGAGTAGGAACAGCGATAGCAGTAGGCGAAGGGCACCCGGTACACGTCTCCGGGA
>DATJFA010000440.1:0-2817 GCA_035496015.1 Terriglobales bacterium
GTCAGGGTTGTTGCGGACGGTAGCAACCTTTTCCGGGGGACAGCGGCCGCGCGTGGTGGCCAGGCGGCGAAAAGACTGATTGGTGACGATGACCAGATCGGCTGCGCGATAGGAACAGCGCTCCAGCCAGAGCAGGAGGCGGTGCAACATGGGGGCGCTGTTGCCGAACCTCGCCGCGAAAATTTCCGGGCTTAAGTCATGCTGGTCATAAACAAATTTTTTGCCGAGCCAGCGGAAGGGGAGTGCCAGCAGGAAGAACAGGTCGGGAGGATTGGCGGCGTGCAGGACGTCGAAGCCGCGGCGCAAAGAGATGGCCAGCATCAGGAAGAAGGTGGCCAGCAGGCTCCAGGCGTACTCCAGCGCGTAGGTGATGAAGCCGTGCCCTTGCCAGGGCTGCGGGTAGGAGTAGATGCGCAGCTCGCCGAGCATGGCTGGGAGACGAGGCTCGCACAGCAGCCGAGGGCAGATCACGCTGACCTGGCAACCGGCGTTGCTGAGGGCAGCTGCTTCCTGACGCACGCGGCGATCGCGCAGGATAGAGACGTTTTCAATCAGGAAAAGGATGCGGAGAGGGGGCACGGTAACGGAGATCTCTGCGGGAAAGTGAGCAGCCATTGGCTCCTGGCGCGTGAATTATCTCAGCAAGAGCGATTGGGTGAAATTGGCGAAAGCACAAGGTCCCTCGACTCACGCTTCCCTCGCATACGCTCGGGGCGCGCTCGCTCGGGATGACATATGAATTTATGGGCTGCTACGGCGCGGCTGAAGCCGCGCCCTTTCAATTCACATTACGAAGTCACTCTTAGCTGACTGGCTAACCAGCTGAATAGCGGCAGGTCTGAGCTAGTCAGCCAGCCAACTGAAGCTCAGGCGCACAGCTGCAATTCCGAGGGTACGGCGTCGGCGGCCTTCTCGGCGATTGCCTGGCGATAGGCCTGGAGCAGCGTAACTCCGGCGGCGGTCCAGGTGTGATGCGGGGCGTCCCGCAGGCAGGCAGCATGCAGGCGCCGTAGCAGGTCACGATCCTGGTGGAGCATGGTGAAGTGCCGGGTGAGGGTCTCCACATCGCCAACCCGATGCACCAGCGCGTTGCCCATGTGGACGCAGATTTCGGTGCAGGCGTCTGAGACCAGGGGCACGCATCCGCTGCCCATGGCTTCGGCGCAAACCAGCCCGTAGCCCTCCTCGATGCTGGGCAGCACCAGGACATCGCTCTGCCGCATCAGTTCCGGCAGGTCGTTCCGATTTCCGAGTACGCGCACGCTGGGCTGGGAGAGCTGGTAGGCAAGTTTGCGGGCGTAGGCGGGCAGGAACTCGCCGGCGATCAGAAAAGCGCCGTCCAGGTGCGCGGGCGAACGCAGCCATGCCTCGAGAGCGAAGTGCAAGCCTTTCCGCACCGCGCAAACGCCGGCAAACAGAACCACGAGGCCGCGCCCGGGCGCGCGAGGCCGCTCGTGGGGATAAAACCTGGTTTCATCGAAGCCGTATTCGTGGCGGAGCAGGCGTTCGCACGGGAAGCCCTGCTGCAGAAAGGTCTGCACCACGAAGTCCGACGGGCAGAGCAGCCGGTAAGCCTGGCGATATTCCTCTTCTTCGCGGGCCAGCACCGCGGGTTTCCAGGCATGCTCGTGGTCAGGCGGCAACTCCACGCCCAGGCGCTCGCATTCCTGCAGGACTACCTGGTAGGCAAAGCGGGTGTGTGCGTTAGGGCGCTCCAGCACAGCGGGAATGCCGAGCCGGGCAGCGGCGCGCAGGGTGCGAAGTGCGGCCAGCGGCCAGGTGTGAACGACGTCAATCTTTCCGGCGAGTGCTTGCAGGCGTCGCGCCACGATGAAGTCGTGGAGGGCGCAGGCGCGCAGCGTGCCGAGCATTCGGTAAGGAATGCGCCACCGGCCACGGGCTAGCGTGGGCTGCACGGCAACATTCGCCGGCAAAGGCCGATGCACAACGCCGGGAAAAACCAGCACATCGGCGCCGGCAGCGGCGAGTCCGTTCACCTGCTGCCAGGCGGTGTAACAGATTCGGCCCGCGCCCAGTTTGTGGGGAAAACTGTAGAGAACGCGAACTGGTTGATTGCCGCCGAACACGCGCTCACCGCCACATGGTGTCCTGGCCCCGCAGCCGCTGCCATTGCTGCTGGTGAACATAGCGCACGAGCGCAAGGTCGCGCTGCAGGGGAATTCGACCGAGATAACCGGAAACGAAGCCGGCGCCCATGCCGAGCGCGCCCAACAAGTAAGGCCTGGAGCCCAAGTGGCGAAGGCAGCGGGCCGCGACGTAGAGAGGATGGTAGCCGGCAACGTAGCAACCCTGGCCGCGCTTGAGCATGTCGCGCCAGGGACCGGCGCCGCCGGTAGGCCGGTGATGAAGAGCAATCACGTCGGCGAAGCTCTCTGTGGTCCAGCCCAGCATGCGGGCTTTGATTTCATCCACCACGTCCCAGCCGGGAGCGGCGATGAGTCCGCCGATGGACTGCCAGCATTGGCGCCGGTAAATTTTGGTGGCGCCACGCACGTGGAAGCGGGGCCCGGTTTCGGGTTGTGCCGATCCGTTGTGCAATAGAAACAGGGAGGCCCCGCCGATGCCCAGGCTCGGTTGGGCGCGGAAATGTGCCAGGGCCCGCTGGAAGAAATCCGGGTTGAAGCTCAGGTCGGCGTCCAGCTTAACCAGGAATTCCCAGTCCCGGCACTGCAGCGAGTGGAAGCCCTCGTAGAAGGCCTCCACGACTCCGGCGCCGGGCAGGCGTCGGCCGCGATCTGCGCGCTCAAAGCCGCGAATCCAGGCGTGATGGCGGGAGTACTCCTGGACGAGGGCGGC
>DATJFA010000441.1:0-3772 GCA_035496015.1 Terriglobales bacterium
AGCGACACGATGGGATACTGCCGCGCCCACTCGCTCCAGTAGCGCACCATCTCCTCCGAGCTCTTCGCCGACTTGTCCGACTTCTTGAAGACGTACTTTCCGTCCTGGTAAAGCTCGCTGGCCGCGGGATCGAGCGCAATCGCCACTTGCGCGCCCGGTTTGTAACCCGCGGCGCTGATCGCTTCAAGCACTACTTCAATGGCTTCCACGTTCGATTTCACCGAGGGCGCGAAGCCGCCTTCGTCACCTACCGCCGTGTTATAGCCACGCTTCTTCAACACCCCCTTTAAAGTATGGAACACCTCCACTCCCCAGCGCAGCGCCTCGGAAAACGAGCTCGCCCCTACCGGCATAGCCATGAACTCCTGGAAATCCACGTTGTTGTCGGCGTGCGCTCCGCCATTCAGGATGTTCATCATGGGAACCGGCAGCAGGTTCGCGCCCAACCCGCCCAGGTAGCGGTAGAGCGGCAAATGGTACGCGCTGGCTGCCGCCCGTGCCGCCGCCATCGAAACCGATAGCAGCGCATTGGCGCCCAGGCGCGACTTGTTTTCCGTCCCATCCAGCTCAATCATCTTCTGGTCGAGCCCGCGCTGGTCCGCGGCATCCGTGCCGCAGAGGGCGTCGTTGATCTCGCCATTCACGTGCTCCACCGCCTTAAGCACGCCCTTGCCCACATAGCGCTTCTTATCGCCATCGCGCAGCTCTACCGCCTCGTGCTCTCCGGTGGAGGCGCCGCTGGGCACTGCCGCCCGCCCCTTGGTGCCGCCTTCAAGCTTTACTTCCGCTTCCACCGTGGGATTGCCGCGCGAATCAAGGATTTCGCGCGCGTGAACTTGCTGGATTTTCGTCATGATTGCCTCGCAGATTGCTTCGCCAACTTTCAGGAAGAATCGTCAGAAACAGTACCTAGTACCTGGTACCCAGTACCTGGTTCTCGAAATCATTTTTCACGCGGACAATTTGTTCGTCTCACGCGCTGTCGGATCATCTCGACAAAATTATATCAATCGCTACTCTGGGCATTCTGGCGAGTGGGAACAACTGGGTACTGGGTACTGAGAACTGAGAACTGATCCCCGGTACTGCCTTGGTTATTGTTCGTCAACCAAACCCTGTTCTAGAGTCCAAGAAGATGAAGGAGAGGACCGAATCCCTGGCTGTTGGCCAGCAGGCGCCGGATTTCACCTTGCCTGCCGCCAATCAGGAAGGAACGTTTTCTCTTTCCCAGTGGCTGCAGCGCGGCCCTTTGATTCTGGAATTCCTGCGCGGCACCTGGTGACCAAACTGCGCCAAGCGCATGGCTCGGTTCGAGTCAATCAAGGATCAGATTGCCGGCGCCGGAGGCAACTTGCTCTACATCGCCGCGGAAAAGCGCAGGGGGTTCTTCAAGCCGGAGAAATATTTCGCGGAGCATCCGGTCTCGTTTCCCTTCCTGCTTGATGAAGATCGCCAGGTGATAAAGCGTTATGGCCTCTATCACCGGCTGGGCACCGACGCTTTCAACATCGCGCACCCGGCCACCCTGGTAGTAGATCGGAGCGGCGTGATCCGCTTCCTTTATCGCGGTGACGGCCAGGCTGACCGCGCCCCTTTGGAGCAGGTTCTCGATGCTCTCAGAAAGCTGCCAGCCCGGGAATAGGCTGCTATGAAGAGAAGTTTAGAGTTGCTCAACATCAACTAGGTACTGGGTACTATGCACTTACCGGAGGCCTTCATGAAAAAGCAAATCACGCTCTTACTCGCCACTGTTCTTCTCTCCCTGCCGGCCATGGCGCAATCGGCGCTCTCGCCTGGCACTCCCGTCTACATCAAGCTGCAAAGCACGCTGGCTACCTTCATGAACAAGGCTGGCGACCAGTTCTGGGGCACGGTAACGCAGCCCGTCATGGAATCTGGCAGGGTGGTAATTCCCGCCGGTTCTACCGTCATGGGTCATCTCACCAGGGTAAGCGAACCGCGGCGCATTACCGGCAAGCCCACCATTGGGCTGCACCCCGATTCCGTCACCTTGCCCAATGGCGCCAGGTACGCGCTCAGCGCCGTACTGGTGGACACCAGTTTGCGCGATGGCTCCGACGTCAATGAGGAAGGGCAGTTCAAAGGCAGCGGGCATGACCGGCACGACACTCGCGAAACCGCCATCGGCGGCGGCGCAGGCGTCGTGATGGGCGCGCTCTTGGGCGGCGCGGAAGGCGGCTTGATTGGCGCCGGAGCGGGCGTGGCGGCAACCACGGCCCACTGGCTCTACAAGCGCCGTTCCGCCACTTTAGCCGCAGGGACTGTTCTGATTTTTGAAATCACCCGGCCGACGGTGGTGGGCAGCGGCAGTGCAACCAACGGCGCGGAGTGAAAGTCGTCAGGGCTCAGGAGTCAGGGCTCAGCAATCCCACTAGGACCCGCTGACTACTGACTCCTGATAACTGACTCCTGCTACTGGGCAAAGGCAAACGCCGCCAGCTCCGGCTCGCTCAGCAGGTGCAGCTCAATCCATCCTTCCAGGGGCAGCGCATCAATGGGCAAGCGATCGCGCCACATGCTGAAGCGCACCCGCAGCTTGCCCGCGGGTGCCGATCCGCCATTCGCGGCTGCAAACTGAGGCGCCAGCCACTCCAGCGGCAGCTTGAATTCGAAATTCTTGTGCAGCACCAGTTCCGCTACGCCTGAACTTTGCCCCGATCCCGCCACCACCTCGCTGGTAGCCGTTTCCCGCAGGTGCCACGCGGAAATCGCGCCCTCCACGCAGGAAACCTCGAGGCAACGGGTGCGCGCCGCCTGCTTCGCTTTCTCCTGCCACACTTCCAGGTTCACCAGGATCTCGCAGCGCTCCTTCGGTGGCGCTTCCGCAAAATCCATGCGCCCGTAGAGATAGCGCTCATCAATTCCCGCATACACCGCGTCCAGCACGAACTGCTTGCCGTGCATGGAGCCCGACCGCCGGTCAGCCGTGTACATGGCCGCTCCCAGCCAGGCGAAATAGCGCACCAGGTCGCCTTCGATCCGCGGATGAATATAGGCGGTCTGCGGCACGTAAACCGGCCGCGCCACCCCGGCAAAAATGGGATGAGCCAGGTGCTCCGGCGGGGCCGCGCCCAGCGCCTGGTAAACGTTGGCCAGGTGCTTGCGGTAGAGTTCGTCGAAATCGCGATCGTTCACCGAATGGTGTTCCGGCCCATACCACCAGTTCCAGTCGCTGCCTTCGGCGATCAGCAATTCCTCGTAGGCCAGCTCGCGCTTCTCGGCTTGCACGTGCGCCGCGTGCTCGGTGAAAAAGTCGTGCGCCAGCGAGAGATAGTCCCACGAGTGGTTATCCTCCGGCGCGCCAATCCAGATATTGAAGTTGGCGTTGATCCACGAGCCAGGAACCACAGACTTCAGTTCCCCAAACTCCGCCTGCCGGGCAATGGCTTCTGAGGCCGTCACCGCCTCCACCTCCGGGTCCTTCTGCAGCGCCGCGTAAAAGCGGCGCAGGAACTCGCGCCCCGACTGCGGGTAATATTCCCAAGCGTTCTCGCCATCCAGAATGATTGACACAACCGCGTCTTGCCCTTTGGCAATAATCGGTTTTGCCGATTCTTTAATGTTATTGATTAAGTGCTCCGCCGCCTCTTTTGCGGGCATGCTGGAGTACACGAAGCCAATCAAATCTGACAAGGTGTGGTCGCGGAAGAAAAGGTTCATCCGCGTTTGACCTTTTTCGTATTGCCAGATCGTGTAGAGCCTCTCTGCCCCGCCTTCCGGCAGCTTGTTGCTGTTATCGCGAGCGAAGTTG
>DATJFA010000442.1:0-7666 GCA_035496015.1 Terriglobales bacterium
ATATTTTGCCGCCGGGGATCCGCCCAACGGCGCCCTCAAACCCGCACAGTGGAACCGGACCCAGCAGGCTCTGGCGCTTCTGCGCGAGGCAACCGCCGGCCCACCCGTCAGTTTCCAGCCAGCCGGCCAGCATCCGTCGGGCTCGTCCCCGTCTCCTCCGGCGAGGATTTTTCCAAAATGCTGCCCCTAAAACGGCTCCTGCGCATATCTCGCGGGCGTGGGCGCTCGCGCCACAAAATTCTCTGTAGAGACGCAACTTGTTGCGTCTCAAATCGCAGCCTTTGTCATGCTGAGCGCAGCGAAGCACCTGCTTTTCTAAGACGGTGCCAGCAACGTCTCTACCGGAACGCGATTTCACTTCGCGCGAGCGTGCAGAGGCAATGACGCAAATGCGGTTTAGATCGCCACCAGGGCAACGCCGCCGGCCACCAGCAGGGCGGCGATCCAGCGCCGGTGGTCCACGCGCTCATGCAGGAAGATGCGGGCGGCAACGGCGTTGGCGATGAAGGTGAGGGAAGCGGAGGCCGGTGCCACCAGGCTGACGTCCTCCCAGGAAAGTGCCATCAGCAGGCTGTAGAAGGCCACTGTCATGGCCAGCAGTCCGAAGAGGAAATTGGGTGTGGTCACCACGCGGCCAACCACATGCAGCAATCCGCGGCGCCGCCGCAATTCGCCCAGGTCGCCAATCTGCTTCATGGCATGCGAGAGCAAGACATCGCCGGTAGTGGAAGCGAGCACGATGGCGGTAATGGACAGCCAGGCGTATAGATCTCTCACGAAATCTTCTCCCTAATCACGCTCCACCTCGCGACAGCACTTCCGGCTGGCGCGCCTCTTCGCCATGCGGGTGATGGGTGAGCGCCGGGCCCTGGGCCACGAACCCGACTCCGGCGGCAATCAGCACAATGCCGAGCCAGCGCGTGGCGGTCACGTTTTCGTGCAGCAGGAATTTGGCGATGAAGGCCAGCAGGACATAACCGATAGAGGTGGCGGGCAGCACGTAAGTCAGATCGGCCCAGGAAAGCGCGGTCATGTAGGCAGCGAAAAAACCAATCAACAGCACCACCCCCAACGCTACCCAGGGATGGGCAACCGCGAAGATGATCTGATGCCAGTGGTTGAGAGGGACCTCGCCCACTTCCTTCATGCCGCGGGAAAGAAGGGCATCGCCGGAGGAGCCGAAAATAACCACTCCCAGCAGGACCAGGTACTTACGCAGGTTCACGCGCGATCCTAAGCGTTGGCCGGCTCCACTGCTTCCGTTTCCTCGGGTTGCGATTCGCCGGCCACCGGCGGAATCGGACCCGGCTTGTTGCGCTGTTCCCGTACCCAGCGTTGGCGCTGGGAACGCAGCTTGAGGAAGGTTTTGGCTTCTTTGTAGAGCCGCTTGCGCTCCGAGGAGCTGAACACCGCCTTCCTGATGATGCGGAAAGCGGCCCGCGGGCGGAAATAATATTCGTCGTAGAAACGGTGAACGGATTCCAGAATCTCCTCGCTGGAGAGTCCGGGATATTCGATGTGGGCCAGTTGGTGGCCGCCTTCGTCCACCATTTTGCGGTTGGACATGAACCCATTCTTCACGGCGTAGTCAAAAAGCTCTGTGCCGGGATAGGCATGGGCCACCGAAACCTGAATGGTTTCCACGTCCAGTTCTTTGGCGAACTTGATGGTGTTGCGCACGGTCTCGCGGGTCTCACCCGGCAGACCGACAATAAAGTCTCCGTGAATCACCAGGCCCAGCTTGCGGCAGTCCTTGGTGAACTGGCGCGCCCGTTCCACGGTGGCGCCTTTTTTAATGTTTTTCAGGATCTGGGCATCGCCGGATTCATAACCCACAATCAGCAGGCGGCAGCCGGCGTCGCGCATCGCCTTCAAGGTTTCGTAGTCGGTGGTAACGCGGGAGGTGCAGGACCAGGTTAGCCCCAGCGGCTTCAGCTTCTGGCACAGCTCGATGGTGCGCGCCTTCTGCAGGTTAAAGGTGTCATCGTCGAAGAAAAATTCCTTCACCCAGGGCCAGTACTCCTTCGCCTTGGCCATCTCGGCGGCCACCTTATCGGCGGAACGCTTGCGCCAGGGATGGCCGCTCAAGGTCTGCGGCCACAGGCAGAAGGTACACTGCGCCGGGCAGCCGCGGGTGGTGTAAAGCGACACAAACGGGTGCAGCAGGAAGGGCACGTTGTAGCGGCGCGGGTCGAGATCGCGCTTGTAAACATCGGTGACGTCGGGCAGCACGTCCAGGTCGGTAATCTGCGGCCGGTCGGGGTTATGCACCACGGCGCCATTCTTGCGGTAGGAGATGCCCAGAATCTCCTGCAGCGGCTTGCCCTGGGCGAATTCCACCACCGCATAGTCGAATTCCTTGCGGGCCACGAAATCAATGGCGGCGCAATCGCGCAGCGAGCGTTCCGGCAGCACCGAAACGTGGGGCCCAACAAAACATATCTTGATGTGGGGATTGGCCGCCTTGATCGTCTCCACCAGCCGGATATCGCCGGGAAACCCGGGGGTGCTGGTGAACAGCACCAGGAATTCATATCCCTTGGCGATATTGATGGTCTCCTCCGCGGAGACATGGTGGGGCGGCGCGTCCAGCAGCCGCGAACCCTCCAGCATGCCCGCCGGGTAGGCCAGCCATACCGGGTACCAGTAGGATTCGATTTCGCGAGTTGCCGGCCAACGGGACCCGGCTCCTCCGTCAAAATTTTCAAAAGAGGGCGGGTTCAGAAACAAAGTTTTCAGAGGCATATTGTGTGAATTCTGTATGTTAACACTCACTCACAGGTTGCCGGGAATTACCTCTCCGGTTACAGGTTGTCGCCATCAACGTCCGGACCCCAAAAGGCCCCGCCCCAGGTCCGCTAGAGACACGAATTACCCCAATTGTAAAAGCTCAAGGCTACCCGCCGCCTCACTGCCCACCAATTCCTTTACGTTGAATTGTGTATTTGATGCATTGAGGGGCGGAAAAGCGGTACAGAAAAGCTTTGGTACTTCGGACACCCGCAAGCCAGAGTTAAGTTATTGGCAGAGTTGAGAATAGCGCCCCGTCTCACAGCCGGCAGGCGACCCGCCTCAGTGGTGGCGAAAGGCCCATTTCTCCAAGTCACCGGTGGCGCGCAGCAGTTGCAGCTGTGCCTTCTCCAGCTCGAAATCGGCGTCCATGAACTCGGTGGAGCGCAAGTCAGCCTGGAACTTGGCGGTTTGCATCTCGCTGAGCGTGGCGGTAGCCGCCTGCATGCGCGCCTGGGCCGAGGTGACCCCAGACTGTGCCAGCTGGTTCTGCAGGTCGGCCACGTCGCGGGCCGCAGCCGCCTGTTCCACGGCACGCTGCAGGCGCATGGTTTCTATGGAAACCTGGTCCTTTGCCGCTTGTGCATCCTTCTGGGCGCGGATGGCCTCCGCATCGGCGGCCCGGGCAGCGGCTCTTTGGGAGAAATTCATAAAGGGCAGGCGAATGACCAGCCCGAAGGTAACGTTCTGGTTCTGAAAGGTGTTTACCCGAAAGAACTGCTCGAAGTTGGTGAGAGCCGAGCTGATCAAGCCGTATTGCGCGGCAAAATCAATGGAGGGCAGCAGAGCGCGATGTTCGCCCTTCGCCTTGAACGCTTGGGCGCGGGCACGCAGTTCCGTGGCCTGCACCACATCGCTGGACTGCACGGCAGCCTGGGCCGCGGCTCCGCTTGCCGGCGGATCGGGCGCAGGCAGCGCGGGAATGGAATCGCCCGCGGTGGTAATGGATTGCGCGGGAACGCCGGTCAGCTGCGAAAGGTGCGTGCGCAGCAGGTCGGCGGAACCCTCGGCCTCGGTGATCTTCAGGCGCACCTGGGCGCTGGTCAGCCGCGCTTTGGTCTCGTCCACCTGGCTGTCAATGCCTTCCTTCACCCGCTGCAACACGGCGTATTCGATGTTGTGGGTGACGTTGCTCTGATCTTGCAGCACCTGCAGCTCCCGCTCCCACTTGTTGAGCTCGGCGTAGCTCAGGGCGGTATCGAGGGTCACCTGCGAACGCTGGTCGCGGTCCTGCGCGGAACTGGCCCGCCACTCCGCTTTGGCGGCGCGCACGAACTCCTTCTGCGCCAGGTTCAGCACGTATGATTGCGAAGTGACATTGAAGACGGTTGGCGCCGAGCCTTCCAGGCTGAGAGGGAAGCCGTAGGCGTAGCCCACGTCAGAACCTATCGTCACCTGGGGAATAAAGCTGTTGCGCGCCTCCATATAAGACTCGTAGGCGTGCATCTGGTCGGCCGTGCTGGCGCCGGTGGCAGTGCTGTGGGTGAGCGCCAATTCGATGGCGCGCTGCAGCGTAAACTCCTGCCCGCATGCCGGCAACACCAATGCCATGGCCACGCTTACCGCCACCAGCAACTTCGCGAACTGCCTGAAAAATATGGGCTTCATGCGTCACCTGCAGGAAGAAATGGGGAGAAAGGCGAGTATAACAAGATGCAGAGCTCAAGCTGTTCGCCGCGGCCTGTTGCGCACCCCGGCGGCGTTCAAGGTGGCTGACCGGGCGTAACTGGATCCTCTACGGATTTGCTGCAAAATCCATCAGATTCCTCGAGGGTTGAAATCTCACAGAAACTGTGAGGTGCAAATGTGGCCATCGTCAAAAGCGCCCAGCACAACCCTTGTGGAAGCTCCGGACTTTAGTCCGGGGATAAAGAGCAAAGGCAGCGTTGGGCTTTAGCCCCTGTGCCGGCCAATTTCCACCGGGCTAAAGCCCCGAGTCCTATCATCCGTATTTGTCGCAGGGCTGAAAGCCCTGCGCTTCCACACTTCTCCAACTAGGAGTGACCAGGCAACTGAGAACCGTAGCCTCAAGAGAGGACTGAGATCGTTCCACTCATCGCCCGCCGGTGGCGGTGGAGGAGCCGCCATTCTTCAGATATTTGTCGAACCATTCGATGGTGCGGCGAATGGAGTCAATCTGGTTTTCACGCTTCTCGAAACCGTGGCCTTCGTTGGGATAATAGTGGGCGGCCACGGTCTTGCCGTCACGCTGCAGTAACTGCACCACCTGCTCCGCCTCTTCCTTGGGCACGCGCGGGTCGTTGTCCCCCTGCAGCACCAGCAGCGGCGCTTTCACCTGGTGAATGTAGGTGATGGGAGAAGCCCCGTCATATACCTTCCGGTCCTTCACTGGGTCTCCGAGCAGACTTTTTTCGTATTCCTGCAATTCCGGGTCGGAGTGCTGCAGCATGGTCATCCAGTTAATGATGCCGTACTCTTCCACGCCCGCGGCCCAGACGTCAGGCGTCTTGGTCAGCGCGATCAGGGTCATGTAACCGCCGTAAGAGCCGCCGGTGATGCCGATCTTTTTGGCATTCACGTAGCCGGTGGCCTGCAGAAACCTGGCGGCATAAACTTCATCCTGCAGATCGCCGCCGCCCAGGTCCTGGTAGTTGGCTTTCTGAAACGCCATGCCATAGCCGGTCGAGCCGCGCGGGTTGGGAGCGATGCAAATGTAACCGCGGGAAACGAGCGCAGTAGCGTCCGGGTTCCAGTAATCGCTCATCTGGCCGGTAGGTCCGCCGTGGGGCAGAACCAGCGCGGGATTGGACCCATCGCGCTTCAGGTTAAAGGGCACCCACATCAGGGCGCTGATAACTTTTCCATCAAAGGATTTGTAGTGAACGATCTGCGCCTCCGGCAGCGGCGCGGAACTCAGGCTGGCAATGGCCGAGTGGGTCAACTGCTGCGCGTGGCCGCCGTTCAGGCTGTAGACCCAGTAGTCGCCCGGCTGCACCGAGCTTTCGTGGGAAATCAGCAGGCGGTCGCCTTGCGGCGAGAAGGACGTAGGCGAGGCGGCGAAGGAATTCACTCCCGGTGGCACCTCAATCTTGCTGGACTGGCGCGTGGCGCGGTCCACCAGGTACAGGTCCGTGCGCCCGTCGGCGTTGATGGTGTAGGTGAACCTCTCGCGGTTGGGAGAGAAATCTCCCGAGCCGGCTTCCCACTGCGTGTCGGTCACCCAGTCGAGCTTTTTTGTGGCTACCTCGAGCAGCGCCACATTCTGATAGCCGGCTTTTTGGTTGGAGGTGACCAGCAGCGTGGTTCCTTCCGGCGACAGGGAAGAGGCAAAAAAGAGGACGTTGCCCTGGTGCGGCGTCAGATTCGTAGTCTTTCCGCTAGCCAAATCAACGGCATAGACGTCGGCATCGGTGAAGCTGACGTCATAGCGATTGGCGTAAAGCGTTCGCCCGTCCGGGCTCCAGGCCACCACACCCCAGGAGCGGTTGGGCGCGCTCTCATGGGTCAGCTTTTCCACCTTGCGCGTGTCCCACCGCAGCAAAGCAAGGTCGTAGCTGGTGGCGTTTTTGGGCTTGTAATTCAGCGCGATGGTGCGTCCATCAGGTGACCAGCGCGGCGATTGTTCGCGAATATCAGGTGTGTTGGTCAGGTTGACGGCTTCGCCGCCATTGCTGGGAATGGCAAACAGGTCCCACAGCTCATTGCCGGCCGTGTCCTGCTGGTAGACGATCCACTTGCCATCGGGCGAGAACACCGCGTTGTACTGCCGCTCATCCGATTGCGTGAGCTGGATGGGCCAACCGCCGCCGGCGCTTACCTTCCACAAATTGGGGCGGCCGCTGAAGTTGGTGGTGAACACCACCTCCTTCCCATCCGGCGACCAGGAAGCGCCATAAAGCCCGCGGGTGAAGTAGAGATCGTCAATGGGAATGGGACGCGCGTGGGGATTGGCTGCGGATGCGACCGCCTTGGGATCAGTAAGCTGCCGGCTGGCAGGGCCTGACGTCTGCGCCGAAAGGGGAAAGCAAAGCAGAATCGCAAAAATTGCGGGCAAGAGCCGTTGCACAGCTCGCATCGTGGGCCTCCGCTAAAACAGCACCGGCTTGGCATGCCCGGAATGCTGCGCCCGCATTTTATACCGACAGAGCTCTCAGGAATGTGAACGGGCTAACGGCTCACGCGCGCCAGCGCCTGCTGGGCTTGCGAGAAGTCGTGCGCCAGGGCCAGCGCGGCGCGGTATTCTCCGGCTGCCGCCTCTTTGTCACCCTGCTTTTCCAGGATAGAACCCAGCAGATAATGCGCCTGAAAAGGCGGCGCATCAGCCGAGGTGTTGTTGGAATCCAGGTAGTGGCGCAAAAGCTGGATGGCTACCGGGAAATTGCGGCCGGCGCGGTAGAGAATCTCGGCGGCGTCCACCCACACTTCGCTGTGATTAATTTCGGCGGTGCTGGCGCGATTGACCGCATCTTCCATGTCCTCCAGGCGATTGCGGCGCCGGTAGAAGGAAGCCAAGGTGAGCCAGTATTGCGCCTGGCTGCCGCTGGACTGGATGGCGTCACGATACTCGCTCTCCGCCAGCGCATAGTTGTGATCGCGCTCGGCGAGCGAGGCCTTCACCCAGTGCGATGCCCCGGGATCCAGGGTCGAAAGGCGCTGCGCCTGGGCGCGCGCCTTGTCCTTGCCGCCGCCCAGGAAGGCCGGAGCTTCCATGTAAAACTCGGCGAGGTCCGACTGCGCGGCGACGTTGCGGGAGTCCAACTGCACCGCGGTTTCGAATTCGCTGCGCACTTTGCGGGCCAGCCCGATGGCCGTGAACCAGCTGGAGTGTTCCGCCTTTTCCCCATAGGCGCGGCCCAGCCACAGATGGTAGTCACTGTTATCCGGATCCAAAGCCACCGCCTTCTGCGCGGCGGAG
>DATJFA010000443.1:0-5073 GCA_035496015.1 Terriglobales bacterium
GTGATGGTGACTACTCGCATGCGCCCCATGTGGGTGGAAGGGCGCACGGTGCATCAGGTCGGCCTCCCCTATCACTGGGGCTACAAGGGCAAGGTGAAGGGGGACGTGGCCAATGACCTGCTGGCAATTTCCGAAGAGCCAAACGTGCGCATCATGGAAACCAAAGCCCTGGTGTGCAACATCCAGCCGGGCCGGCGGCCGCAGGGCGAGGCGGCGCTCGATGAACTGCAGCAGCAGATGCGGAGGACGGCATGAGCGCAAATATTCCTGATTTCTCGTTACCCGGCTCGCAACCAAGAGTCACCGCGTTCTTGACCGATTCCACGCTGTGCATTGGCTGCAAGGCATGCGAGGTGGCCTGCAAGGAATGGAACGGGGTGGCGGAAGACGGCCTGAACTGGAGCGGCTTCTCCTACGACAACACGGGCGCGGTGGGCGCCTCCACCTGGCGGCACGTGAAGTTTGCGGAAGGCGAGCCGCAGCCGGGTTTCGGCGGTGCGGCAGGCGAAGTGAGTTCCTGGAATTTTTCCTCTGACGTCTGCAAGCACTGTGAGCAGGCGGGCTGCCTGGAGGCATGTCCCACCGGCTCCATCGTGCGCACCGAGTTCGGCGGCGTGTACGTGCAGCCGGACGTGTGCAATGGCTGCTCGTACTGCGTGGTTTCCTGCCCGTTCGGAGTGATTCAGAAGAATGACGCTGATGGACGAGCCTTCAAATGCACCTTCTGCTATGACCGGCAAAAGGTGGGACTGCAGCCGGCATGCGCCAAAGCTTGCCCCACTGAATCCATCAAGTTCGGAGAGATTAATGAGCTTCGCCTGGTGGCCCAGGAGCGGGTCAAAGAACTCCACGGCCGGGGCGTGCACGACGCGCAAATCTACGATCCCGTAGACACCAGCGTGGAGGGAATTCACGCCTTCTTCCTAGTACGCGGTGATCCTAAGACTTACAACCTGCCGCCCCAACCGGAAGTGCCAACCGTGTACCTGAAGTCCGCCTGGCGGGCAGCCGCCGTGGGTTCGGCTGCCCTGCTGGCCGGTTCGCTCGTGGCGTTTCTGGCCAGCCCCAAGGGTGGCCGCAGCCGCCAATCCCGCAGCAGGAGACACCGCTAATGAGCACCGAACCTTTGCGGCAGGAACCCGTTGCGCAGCACGCCAGCGAAGCGCGGTTGCTGGAATTGCGGCGGGAAGCCGAAACCCGCGGCCGGGTAGAAGGCGCCGGCGTACGCCCGCCGGGAGCGCCGTTCCCGAAGGCGTCGCCGGAATCCGGTTACTACGGCATACCACTGCTGAAGAAGCCGCAGTGGAAGTGGGAGGTGCCGCTCTACTTCTTCGTGGGCGGGGCGGCAGGTTCGGCAGCTGTGATCGGGGCGATGGCCAATTGGGTAGGCCGGGACCCCGAACTAAGGCGGAACGCGCGTTTAGTGGCGGCAGCCGGGGGCATGATTTCCACCGGCCTCCTGGTGGCCGACCTCGGGCGGCCAGCGCGCTTCTTGAACATGCTACGAGTGTTCAAAAAGCAGAGCGCCATGTCCGTTGGAGCATGGACACTGGCAGCGTTCAGCAGTTTTTCCGGAGCCACCGCATTTGCCGAACTGGTGCAGGAACGTTTCGATTTTGCTCCAGTGCGGGTGCTGGGGCATATATCCGAGGCCTTCTCCGCCGCCTTCGGACTTCCCTTCCACAATTACACCGGCGTGCTGATTGGGGCCACGGCCATACCCGTGTGGAACCGAAATATCACCACGTTGCCAATTCACTTCGGAATGTCAGGTTTAAACTCGGCTGTGGCGATTCTGGAACTGCTGGGGCATAACAGCACCGCTCTGAATTTGCTGGGCATTGGGGCCTCGGCGTTCGAAGCATATGAAGGCCTGCACCTTGAGCAGCGGTCGGAGGCGGCGCTGGAGCCTTTAAAACATGGCTTGAGTGGCTGGATCACACGCCTGGGCGGGGTGCTTTCCGGGCCTGCACCGCTGAGCCTGCGGCTGGCGGCGCAATTCAGCGGCTCGCGCAAAATGCGACGCGCGGCATGCTGGGCGGCCCTTGCCGGTTCCCTGCTGACGCGCTATGGGTGGATGCAGGCGGGTAAAGCTTCAGCACAGGATTGGCGACTGCCGCTGGAGGCGGAAGAAGCGCCGGAACTGCAACGGAAGCCTGAGATGCAGCAGGTGCGTGAGGCAAAGAGGGCGTAAGAAGAGGTTTCACAGCTTCAGTTATCGCGGGCGAGGGCGCCCGCGCCACAAGAGTTCCTTGCTACACAGTGAAAGCAGGTCCTTCGCTGCGCTCAGGATGACAATTCCAAAGGTGATCGAATCGGGCAAGTGAGTGGTTTAGCGCCGGCCCACGCCGATATACTGGAACCCCATCTGCCGCAGGCTGGGGCCGTCGAGCAGGTTCTTGGTATCCACGATGATTGGCTTTTTGAGCAGGCGCTTGATGCGGGCAAAATCCAGATCGCGGAATTCCGGCCAGCCCGTGCCCACCACCAGCGCGTCCACACCTTCAGCCACGGCGTAGGCTGAATCGCAATAGCGCACCGCTTCCAACTCCGCCTTGGCCTGGGGAATAGCCACCGGATCGTAGGCCCGCACTTTGGCGCCCTTGGAGAGCAGGCTGCGCGCCAGGCTCAACGACGAAGAACCGATAACCGAATTGGTGTTGGGCTTGAAAGCCAGGCCCAGCATGCCGACTTCTTTGCCGGCGACGGGATCAACCGCGCGCGCGATCTTGTCCATCAGAGAATCGGCGACGGTGCGGTTGACTTCCCGGGCCGCTTCCAGAATCTTCAGGGAAACGCTGTTCTGGCGCGCCAGTTCGGCCAGCGCCTCCAGGTCGCCCTCGGCGAAGGGACCGGCAAACACGGCGCCGGGCTGCAGGCAGCGCGGACCGATTTTCTTTTTGTCCAGGCCCATGCCCATGGCCACGTCCATAGCATCGGCCTTCACCTTTTCGCACAGGCCGGCCAGTTCGTTGATGAAAGATATTTTTGCCGCCAAAAACGCGGTGGTGGCCTGGCGCACCAGTTCGGCGCTCTCGAAGCTCATGCTCGCCACCGGCACACCGCGCATGACCAAAGGACGGTATAGCTGCTTCATCGCCTTCACCGCCGCTTCGGAACTCGTCCCCAGAATGATGCGCTCCGGCCAGTTAAAGTCTTCCACGGCGCAGCCGTCAGTCAAAAAAGTGGGTTGTGAGATCACCGTGACCCGCAGTTTTTGGTCCTTAAGCTTGCGTTCAATGCGGCTGGCCGTGCCTACGGGCACAGGGGTAGCCAGAATCAGCATGGCCTCTTTGGTCATCAGCTTGGCCACGCTCACCGCTAGCTCGTCAATTTCGGCAGGCGAATCCTGGGCCAGGAACAGGAATTGGGCGTTGGGCACCAACTTCTGCAGGTCAGTGGAATAGACCAGGCGGCCCACCCGCACATTGCGGCGAATCACCTCCTGCAGGTCTTTTTCGTGGAAAGGAATCTCGCCGCGGGCGCGGGCCAGCATGCGCTCGGAATCCTGATCGCAGCAGAAAACCGGGGTGCCAAAATCTGACAGGCAGGCAGAAATAACGGTTCCCAGAAAGCCCGAGCCGTACACCCCGATGGGTAGCATCCCCTGCGCGCTCCGATAGTTAGCGTTGCGGGACGGCGGCGGCAACGGCGTTGCGCCGCCTCGCACAGCCCCACGTCTTATGTACCGCCCCGAAGGGTCAGTGACAAGGCACGATGGGGACGTGTACTGGCCAAACTTCGGTAACTAGGGTTCGATTGAGAATGCGTTCGGAGATGGATTGACGATGGCGAAGCTGCTTGAAGCCAGCTTCAGCGCCCGCCTTTGACCGCCAGGCTGCCCCCCAAAGGAACGGGGGCCAAGTCTTCCCAGGTGTCACCCGGCGCCTCGCGCACGAAGGTAAGCTCCTCGATCAGCACGCGCCGGCTGCCCTGGTATTGCGACCAGCGCTGCTGGGCTACCTGAAACGCGTCGTTGGCTTCCGCCTCCGTGGGCACTTTCACGATGGTCAGGTGCGGCATGTAGGGCCAAGGTTCCTCGGCCCGCAGAGCGTTGCTGTTGAGCTGATCGTGCAACTCGCGCAGGCGGTACGCGGCATGGGCCACGCGAATGAAAACCGTGGGCGTAACCGGAAGAAAGGTCTCCACCTCTCCCATGACCACCTCAAACGGGCTGGCCTGCCGGCAGACGCTCTCCACCACCTGGCGGGCTTCCTCTTCCGTGCCCTGCAGCCGGCGGGGCGGCAAGACAGTAAGGTGGGAGGGCAGATGGGAGAGCGCGGGATGGAGCTCGCCGCGCAGGCGCTCCACAAACTCCCCCACAGGCGTTTTGACGTAGGCGACCAATGCGTATTGCAAAGGCGGCATCGTTGTCACGAATTATACCCCGGCGCGAAATTTGGGGCAGTGACGACGGTGCCAGGTGAGCGTGGGCCATCATTTATAATCGCCTACAGGACCCCCGTTTTCGGCCGCGGTTTCGTCGGGGCGTAGCGCAGCCTGGTAGCGCACCTGCCTTGGGCGCAGGGGGTCGTAGGTTCAAATCCTATCGCCCCGACCAATTCATCTTGTTTCCTCCCTGCGACTTGCCGCTCCTCCTGCTGTTCCGCGCATCGCTTCCATTTTTCCAGTTGTGACGTAATTGTGTCGTTGTCGAGCGACATCGACGTCGCCGCGAAAACGCTCTACGTCACGGTCGGAAAGAACAAGTTCCGCCTGCGTGCGATCCCGCTCAACGTCACGGCGACGTGGGCGGTGGAGCGCCTGCTCGACCGGGCGCACAAGCTGGGCGCGACCGACCCCGACCATTACCTGATCCCTCGCCGGGTCGCAGGGCGTGGGCACGATCCCACGAAGCCGCCGAGTCGCTGGGCTTGGAGAAAGGCGTGGCGGCAGCTAACGAGGGAAGCGGGACTGGCGGGACTCAGATCGCACGATCTCCGGCACCACGCGATCACGCGGCTGGCGGAATCGTCCGAGGCAAGCGAGCAGACCATCATGTCCATCGCGGGGCACGTAAGCCGGGAGATGCTGGAGCACTACTCGCACATTCGGCAGGAAGCGAAGCGGCGA
>DATJFA010000444.1:0-10848 GCA_035496015.1 Terriglobales bacterium
ACTATCGGTGGCTATTCCCGTGTCGGCGTACATCTGGCGATAGATTTTGGATATGAGAACGAAGGCCAACTGGCTACGGCGCGATTTGAGGAAGTGCGCGCGTCGCCAGATGGACTTTAGACTGTAGAAGTTATCCCAAACTTTCTGGGTATGATCGCGCACTTCCTCGGCGGACATGACCGGGTGGGCCCAATACAGTTTGGGGCGATGGGCCGTCGGTATGAGCCAGCGCCGGGTAATGGGAACACCGGCGATTTGCGGGGGATGATCGCCCATACTCTTTTCCCAGCGATCAAAGTCCACGGTACCGGGAAAGGGAGTCAACATCACGAACTGGGCAAAGGTGACCTGGGCGCGCTGGGCGATCTCCGCCGTAGCGTTAAAAGTTTCAGGACGATCGCTCGGCAGGCCAAAAATGAAGGAGCCGAGCACGCGCACTCCATGGCTCTGGAAGGTCTGGAGGCGTTCGACCAGGCTTTCTCCGGCTGAATTGAAGTCCTTGAAGACATTTTTCAGGCCTTCGGGGGTAACCGACTCCACGCCGACGAGAGCGCCCTTGATGCGCGCCGCCCGCATGGCGTCCAGGAAATCCGGGTCTTCGGCCGCTTCCATGGTGATCTGGGTGAAGAAAATCATGTCGGATGGAAGCTGCGCCAGCCGTGCCATCAATTGGAAGCGCTCCTGGCGGAGGGCGCGCAACTCCTGCAGGCGGGCGGTGTTGCCCTGCTCAGCCGCGAGGCGAAAGTCGGTCAGGGTGACGGGATAAAAGTTGTCATCAGCCAAGGCTACAAAGCGGAAGCCGAGGCGCCGGAGTTGCACAATTTCCTCAATCACCACCTCGGAAGAGCGTTGGCGCGGGCGTTGCCCGTCCGTACGCCACACGGAACAGAAGGAACAATGTTTGGGACACCCGCGAACGGTCTGCACGGAGGCCCACATGTAGCGATTACGCGGAACCAGGTCCCAGCGCGCCGGCAAAAAACTGCCGGCCTCAATGCGGCCGCCATGGTAGACGGACTGGGGCTTGCCTTGGCGGCAGTCGGACAGCGCCAGGGGCCAGGCCACATCGCCATCGCCGGTCACCACCGCGTGGGCGGCTCCCAGTTCCGTCGCTTCTTGCGGGTACAAGGTGGCGTGAATGCCGCCAAAAATTACGTAAGCGCCGCGGGCGCGCACTTGCCGGCCGATCTCGTAGCCCCGGAGCGCGTTAGCGGTATGAATGCCAATGCCCACCACGTCGCCGCTCTGCACGGTTTCGTAATTGAATTTTTCCAGAGTTTCATCCACCAACAGAGGATCGCCAAACTCTCTGGGCGTGGCTCCAGCCAGCACGTAGAGCCAACGGGGGGTGATTACAGCAGTACCGAAGGAGACGTCGCTAGGATTAACCAGGTGCACCTTCATTCGCAGTTTAGCCTCTCTGACTGCAACTGGGGCAGACGCACGCATTCCGGAAAGCCACTCCCAGACCGCGGTGCTGAGATCAACGTTTTCCTAATTTCGATTCACCAGGAAGAAATGGTCCCATCGACGACGAACCACATTGTATCTACAAAACCAAAAGGATGTTGCTGAATTATGCGGGAGTTGTCTTCAGATGTGTACCCTCGCGACTTCGGACACCCATAGGGGAAAACCAGGCTCTCAAGCGGATTGCTGTTGCCGTCGGCCTTAACCTGGCTTGGCGGCTCTTGGCGGAGTGTCCTCTGACCAGATTATTCCCTGCCTGTGCTATTCTTTAGGGGCATGGCGCCCGTCTTAGCCGTGCCTCGATGTAGACCTGTTCTTCCGTAGTTTTCTGCCAAAAATCATTTCCTGGAGCAACCAGAATGGCAACAACGCAAGCCCCGGCGCGGACCGATGTCCCGGCATTTGAGCGGGTAATGCAGATGGCAAATGGCTTTGCGCTTTCCTCAGCTCTATACGCTGTGACCAAGCTGAACGTTCCGGACCTCCTGGGGCACGGGCCGCGCGCAGTTTCCGAACTGGCTGCCGCGACCCACTCGAATGAGGATGCGCTCTACCGGGTGCTGCGAGCGCTGGCCATGGTGGGCGTTTTCGCAGAAACAGGTGACCGCGGGTTCGCGCTTACGCCTTTTTCCGAAGCGCTGCGCTCCGACACGCTGGATAGCGCCAGGGAACTGGTGCTGTGGATGGGAAATCGCTTTCATTTTCACGTCTGGGCGGAATTGCCATATTCCTTGCAAACCGGCAAGCCGGCGGTGGACCACATTTACGGCAAGCCGGCCTTTGAAGCCATCGAGGATCTGCCCGACGTGGCTCATGATTTCAACACCGGCATGACCTGCATGAGCCGGCAACTTGCTCCGGCGGTGCTTGCGGCCTACGACTTCTCCGGTATTGACACGCTTATGGACGTTGCCGGCGGGCACGGCTTTATTCTCTGCGAGATCCTGACTCGGCATCCGAAGCTGAAGGGCATTCTTTTCGACATGCCCAGCGTGGTGGAAGACCCGAAATGCGCCCAGTGCCTGCTGAACGTGACCCATCGCTGCCACACTATGGCGGGCAACTTCTTCGAGCACATTCCCGCCGGCGCCGACGCTTATTACATGCAGCACATCATCCACGACTGGGATGACGAACCCGCGCTGAAGATCCTGGGCAACTGCCGCCAGGCGCTGCAAGGACAGAAGAATGGGAGATTGCTGGTGGTGGATTCGGTGATTCCGGAGAGCCCGGAGCCGCATTTCGGAAAACTGCTCGACCTGGAGATGCTGCTGATGCCGGGCGGGCGGGAGCGCACGGAAGGGGAATTTCGCACCCTGTTTGCCAAGGCAGGATTTGAGATCACGCGCATTGTGCCGACCAGCAGGCCGGACAGCGTGATTGAAGCCCGCCTGCAGTGAAGGCGTGGCGCTCGGAGTAGATTTCCAGTGTTAGCGATGGGGCGTTTGCGGAGAGGCTGAGGACTGTCCTGCTGCCGCGTTCGCCGAGGCTGCCTTGCTTGGCTGACCCGGCTGCCGCACCAGCAGCGCCAAGCGGGGGAACAGAAAAGCGCCAGCCTCGTCGTCAATTACGTTGACCTGGCAGGTGTAGAAGCCAGGCTTAAGATCCTTCAGCGGAACCTCCACCTGGAAGGCGGCAGCGTGGCGGTCAGCGATATTGAGCTGCTGCGTAGTCAGCAGCGGCGTCTCATAGGCCTTATTGGTTCCCTGGAACAACGCCACACTGGTCAGGAGGCGAATGCCGGGCTTCGTGCTCACCCGCCGGGGCCCAGAAGGCTGATCGGCGCTCTCCAGCGCAGGGTCATACACTTCGTAGTAGAGGTAGAGCTGCTGGTTTGGGGAGAAGACGTGAGTCACGCTGGGCACCAGCTCCCAGCCGCCGCGGATCAGCGGATTCTCCTCATGTCCCTTGACGGGCTGGCGCTGGGCGGCGAGCACCACCGTGCTCATCTTGAGCGGCGCGTTCTTCATGTCGGGGATCACGAGATCGGTTTCAAACGAGCCGGTTCTGCCCGTTTGATTTTCCCGGACAATGAACTTCAGATGAAACTTGCCCGCTGGCAGCAGCACGCCGGTGTCGTACTGGACATTCTTGCGCTGCACCTCAAGCGAACCGCGGACGGCCAGTTTCACGGTGTCGCGCACACGCGCCATGGGGCGCTTGGCCGGGTCAAGCACCACGCCCAGCACATCAAGGGTGGCGCGGTCCTGGTCCTTGCTGCGGGTGAAGGGAATCTCCGAACCTGGCACCACGATAGAGACGGGCACAAAGAATTTGTTGCGGCCGGTGCGAAAGTATCCGGCGGAGAGGAAAACGGTCAGGTCGGTGCTGGGCAAGTCGGAGGCCAGTTCCTGCTCCAGCTGATTCTCGCGGTCCTCGCGGTTGGTGTGGCGAAAATCAGCCGGCGCGTAGTAGCCGCGGCGATAGACCAGCTTCAGGTCGGGCCGGTTGATGCGCACGGTGACACGCCGGAAACGGCCGTCGCGCACAGGATTGCTGCTGCGGTAGCCGAGCAGGTAGTAAGTGGATGTATCTTCCTGGACCCGGCGGAAGACCTGGCTGAAATCGTTGCTGTCGAGGAAAGCCTTCCCGCCGGTATCGCCCGCCAGGGTGACCAGGGTTTCCTGGGTGGAAAAATTCGAATTGTACTGATTGAGCGTTGACTTTCCCGAGTATGGGGAGGTGCCGCGCAGGCTGGCCTGCTGCGCTTCGCCGCCTGGGACCACTGCCTGCAGGCCGCGGGTGTCCAGCGTGTAGATGGAAACGTTGGAGCGCACCGCTGAATTGATGGTGGCGCGCAGTTCCGCCTGATTCTCCACGCCGGTGCGGTCCATGCCGCTGGCGAAATAGATGATGGACTTCTTCTGGTCGACCTGCGCCATGGATTCGGCCAGCGCGCGCAGCGCTTCCAAACGGCGATCGGTGTTGAAAATGTTGTACTCCGTGTCGTCTGGCGTGAAGGGCTGGGAAGTATCCGGCGTACCCTCGGTAGTGCCGGTGGAACCTTCTTCGTAGCCCTGGCCACTATTGGAGCTGAAGCTATCCACCGCTTTCAGAAGCAGCGCGCGGTCAGAAGTGAAATCCTGATTGACGAGCAGCGAGGAATCCAGCGAAACCACCGCCACCAGGTCGGCGGACGCCATCTGCCTGTTGACGTAATCCTCCGCCGCTCTTATCGCGCGATCCGCCTCTTCCGGCTGCATGGAGCTGAGGTCGAAGAAGAGCACCACCAGGCGGCGGTCCTTCACGGCGCTCTTATCCACTTGCGGGACGTTGGTGCCGGGCGCGGTTTCCGCTGTGAGCACTTTGGCTTGCTGCACGCCGGTGGGCAGGGCAACTTCCGTATTTTCGACGTCGAAAGAAGCGATGCGCTGCGGCTTGCCGTCTTCCAGAACAGTGAAATCGTTGGCCGCGAGGCCGCGCACCAGGTTGCCTTTGCGGTCGCGCACGGTGACGTTTACCAGCACGAGTTCGCTGAGAGCGTGAAAGGTGAACTGGCGCGTGCCCGGCGTTTGGGCGGGCACCTGAGCCATGAGCAAAGCTGCACACAGAACGAGGGCTGTCACCACCCACTCAAATCGAAATTTCCGGCTTAATCTCATTTCGTTTCAGAAACGATAGCGCAATGTCAGCTGCATCTGGCGCATGTTGCCCGCCGCGGTCACCCGTCCAAAGGAGGGCGAATTCACCGTGGTGTCAATGATCGTGAACTGCGGCGTATTGAAAACGTTGGTGGCTTGGGCGCGCGCCTCCAGGATGCGCGTTTCTCCCAGGGGAATAATTTTGGTCATGGCCATGTCAAACAGGACGGTGGGCGGACCGATAATCGTGTTCCTGCCGGCATCGCCGAACTGCCCAGGAGGTGGGGCCGCAAAGGCAGCAGTGTTGAACCACTGGCCCACAGTCGGATTCGCCAGGTTGACCGGCTGGCCGGTAAGATCGGCTCTCAAGGTGCCATTGCTGCCACGATTGACGTCGGTGAAGGAGCCCAGCACGCGCGCGGTAAAGGGCATTCCCGAGGCGATGCTCCAATCGCCGCTCCATTGCCAGCCGCCGAACAGGTCGCGCAACACGCCTCTCTGAACCAGCCAGCGCTTATCGGCGCCGAAGGGCAATTCCCACAGATAGTCAGCGGTGAACTGGTGGCGCTGGTCGAAGCTGGAGAGGCCGCGCTCCGCCGACAGATCGAAGGCATTCTGGGCCACGATGCTGGCGCCGTTTCCCAGGGTGGAGGCGTTGTCAATGGATTTAGAAAACGTGTAGGTGCCGCCAATGGAGATGCCGCCCTGCAGGCGCTTGCGCACTCGCAGGCTGCCGGCATGAGCCACGGAATCGCCCGCCGAGGTCTCCCACAGGAATGGCTGCACTCCCGGCAGGAGCACGCCCGTGGCCGTGCGGTTGGGCGCTTCCACTATGTCCAGACGCGTGCCCTTGGTGCCGGTGTAGTCCACATTCAGCAACAGGGTAGGCGTCAACTCCTGCTGCACGTCCAGATTCCAGATCTGCACATATCCCAGGCGGTAGTTGGGATCTACCGCGTAGGTGTTGGTGATGGTCTGCGGCGGAGGAACCGGGAAGCCGTTCTGCAGAGTCAGGGGCAGGTCTGGCGAAGCAATGTTCGTTGAGCTCAGCGAGAAGGGCGGCTGAAACGCCAACTGCTGGGCGATATCGGAATAGGCGCTGGTGTTGTAGTTGATGCCGTAACCGGCGCGCACCACGGTGTTGGCAAAGGCCTTCCAGGCAATTCCAAGGCGAGGGGCGAAGTTGTTGCGATCAGGGTGAAGCAGGCTGGCGGGAATCACGCCGTTGAATGGCCCGCTCTGGCCGGGCAGCACGCGAGTTACGCAGGTAGGCTGCAGGGCGGCGCAGGTGAGGAGATTGGGCGCCAGATCGAGATTGGCGATCTGGTTGTTGGTTTCCGTGAAGGGGGAAAAATATTCGTAGCGCAAGCCCAGATTCAGGGTCAGATTGCCGCGCAACCGCCAGTCATCCTGTAGGAACAAGTCCCAGGAATTGCCGCGAAAGTGATAGTTGTTGTCGCCGAACTGCACGGAGGTAAGCTGCGGCAGGCCGAGGAGGAAATCGGCGAAATCGAAGCCCGTGCCCGGCAGCGCCCCGCCGTTCGCCAGCTCAGCTGTGTTCACGCCGGTGAAGGTGAAACTACCGCGAGCATTGCTACTGGCCTGGGTGTTGAACTGAATACGGCGGAAGTCGCCTCCCCAACGCAGCGTGTGGCGGCCCTGGCGCCACACCATGAAGTCGGAAAAGCTCCAGGTCTGGTCGCGCCGCAGGAGAGGATTGGTGTCGTTGATGGAGCCAAAATTGGTGAGCGAAATGTTCGGCAGCCCCCAGTCAAACGGGTTTTGTGAAACGCCCCCAATGCCCAGGTTGCCGGTAATGTTTTGAAGAAAAGCGTACAAGTTGCGGGTGGAGATGGTTTCGCGGTTGTAATCCAGGCGCGCGATGTTGGTGATTTTGCCAAAGCTGCGCGCGTAACCGAGCGGCACGTCAAAGCCGCGTTCGGAGGTGCTGCCGCCAACCGTGGGGTAAGGATTGGTCAGCCCGAGGTTCGAACTGTGGTAGTGGAATCCGCCGTTCAGGTTGTTGCGCTTGCCCCCGCGCCGCCAGGGGCCGATGGTGCCCGCGCCAAAGGTGTGCACTAAGTGAACATTCAAATTGTTTTCATTGTCGGTGGCGGCAGTCAGATAGTGAAAATTGTCCACTGTGCCGGGCAAGTTGGGTAGAGGGATGAATTGCAGCAGGCCCCGGGCCGCGGGGTTGATCTGCGCTTGCGAAATAACGCCGCCAGCGAAGGGCTGGTGGGTAACCGGATTGATGATGATGACGGGCACCCCGGCATCAGGGCCCGAGCGCACCAGGGTGCTGGAGAAATTGCCGCGGCGCTCCTCCGGCGTGGGGACAGTGGAGAATGCGTCGTAAGGATCGGTAGAGCGCAAGCCATTATAGGAGATAAAGAAGAATGTCTTATCGCCGCCTTTATAAATCTTGGGGATGTTGAGAGGGCCGCCCAGGCCGCCGCCGAACTTGTGGTGAACGTGGCCGGGCTTGGCGACGGTGGCGCCGGTGAGGGAATAGGGCGCGGCATCCAAAGCCGCGTCACCCAATTCGTAGAACAGGGTGCCGTGGGGACGATTAATGTTGAAGCGGCCGCGGCCGCCAAAAATCATCATCGGCCCACCGGCCCCGCCACCCCCACCACGCCCGCCCGGGCCGCCTTGCCCTGGGCCGCCTGGTCCTCCGAGGCCGCCAGTTCCCTGGTGGTAGCCATTGCTGTCGGCGCGCTGTTCGCGCCATTCGCGCATGCGCTGCTCCAGTTCCGCAGTGCTCAGGCCGGCAAATTGGCTGTTCACTGTGCTGCCGGAAACGGCCACAGATTCGGTAGCGGCGTTGGGGCCCATGCCCGGCACTGGCATGCCCTGGGGCACCACTCGCTCGCCCTGCGAGTTCCCGCCCTCTTCGCCATTGGCGGCAAGCATCGCCTGCAGGCCGCCGGTACCTTGGCCGCCGCCAGCCCTGCCCATACCGGCAAAGCGCCCGCCGCCGGGCTTTTGGCTGATGCGGGACTGCAGCACCAGGTCAAAATCCGCTTGTACCCGCAGAACCGAGTTGTTGATCACCACTTCGCGAGAGGCGGTAGCGAAGGCCGTCATTTGCACTTCGACGGAATAATCGCCCGGCGGGACGGTCAGTGCATAGCTGCCGTCGGAATTGCTGGTGGTGGTGACACGCGCGCCGGTGTCTGTATCGGCCGCGGAGACGGTTGCGCCGGGCACCGCCATGTTGCCCGACCTGACGACTCCGGAAACCTCGCCGGTGGCCAGTTTGGGCGCATTTTGCGCGTAACTCCCCATGCTCGCGGCCGTCAGTATCAGCAGTCCAGCCACGGCTGCGCGGGACACCCTGCCGCTGCGCAGGATCCGCAGGACGGCGGAAAGTGGAGTTTGAAGGGTCGAGTTCATCTCGAATACTGCAATGTAGACAAGCTAACCAGTTGTTGGTCGGAGGCTTAGTTCTTCTTCTACCATCTATCATGGAACGAACCCGCTACTCGTAAAAAGTGAGTAAGGGAACGTAAAGTTTTGTAAATTGCGTCTTATAGCTTTTACACTGCAGCATCTGCTCCTCGTCATCTAAGACAGGTAAGGAATGGTTCCGAGATTAAACTGCTGAAGCTAGGGTGCCATTGGATTAAAGAAGCACATATGAATAAGTGCGCGCAGGCAGGGTGCGATAAAAATGCGATGACCCATCACAGTCACATTTGGGCTCTGGGCATAGTGGCGATGCTGTTGTTGGCAGCGAACCATGCGGGCGCAGCCGGGCTCACTTCGAGTTCGCTACTCGACAGCGGGTATCGCGATATGTACAACCTGCAATTCGAGGAGGCCCATCACGCGTTTGCAGAGTGGCAGAAACAGCACCCGCAGGATCCGCTGGGCCCGGCCTCGGATGCGGCTGCCTACTTATTCGCCGAATTCAACCGCCTGCACGTGCTGGAATTCGAGCTGTTCACCGACGATCACAAGCTGGCCAAACAGCCCCAACTGCCCCCGGACAGCGCCGTGAGGCAAGCTTTCGAGGCGCAGCTGGCAAAAACGCGGCAGCTTGCCGAGGCCGCCCTGCAGAAGAATCCGCATGACGCCAACGCGCAGTTCGCCCAGGTGTTGCGTTTGGGACTGCTCGGCGACTACACCGCTCTGGTTGAGAAGCATTACCTCAAGGGCCTGGGCTTTATGAAGGATGGAACCGAGCTGGCCCGTCAGCTACTGGCAAACGATCCCAGTTATTACGATGCCTACCTGGCGGTGGGCGTGGAAAACTACCTGCTCAGCCTGAAACCGGCGCCCGTGCGCTGGCTGCTGCGGCTGGACGGAGCGGAAACAGACCGGGCCGCGGGCGTGCAGAAACTGCAGCTGGTTGCCGCAAAGGGGCACTACATGCTTCCTTATGCCCGCCTACTGCTGGTAGTTGCCGCATTGCGCGACAACAACCGCGAGCAGGCGCGCGCCCTGCTGGAAGGCCTGGCTCAGGAGTTTCCCAGGAACCACCTCTACACCGAAGAGTTGGCGCAGTTGGAAAGGCCGCTGCATTGACCTGCGCAATGCTGCACAACATGAACCGCCAAAAGAAAGTTGCAGTTCGTCCAGGGAAACTCTGCTTAAGCACGACACAACAAACGCAAGATCCCCTTCGGCAAGCTCAGGGCAGGCTCTCGACTCCGCAGAATTGCCTAAAAAGAGGCGATTCTGCTTCGCTCGGGATGACAGAGATGAACTTAATCAGAGCTTCCGTAAGTGCGCTAAGACGATTCATGGCTCACAGCCCAGTGTTGCTGGGGCTGATATTCTTGATCCCCAGCGCCTGGGCGCAGGAGATCACCTTTCAACTTGATCCAGCGCAGAGCCGAGTGCAATTCACCTTGGGGGCCACCTTTCACGAGGTACATGGCACATTTCAGCTGAAAGGCGGGACACTCCACTTTAACCCGGCCAGTGGCGAGGCCGGTGGCTCGCTGATCGTGGATGCTACTTCCGGCAATACCGGCAACGAAAGGCGTGACCGGCGGATGCACCGGCAGATTCTGGAGGATCAGAAATACCCGGAGATCGTTTTTACAGCCCAGCACATCAGCGGCAAGCTGGCACCGCAGGGCACATCGCAAATGGAATTGCAGGGAGTCCTGAGCCTACACGGTGAGCAACACCCGATGACTTTTAAGGTGCCGGTCCAAGTCAAGCAGGCTCAGGCCTCGGCAGAGGTTCACTTCATTTTGCCCTACATGAACTGGGGCCTGAAGAATCCCAGCACCTTCGTTTTGCGGGTAAGCGACAAGGTGAGCATTAATGTGCACGCGGTAGGCCGCCTGTCATCAGTTGCCGGCGCCCACGGCCCTTCCGGCACTTAGCGGTTTCATCCCCGATCTAACGTAAAGTTTTGTAAAGAACAAGTTACATTTCTTTACAGCCACCTACCCCGCACTACTGTAAGAATATTCAACGTGAATCGTGAATTAGCTTCGGTAATGACCTCGAGTGCGGAGTGGCCGCTCGCCTCTGACCAATCCAACATCGTGCGCGTGGGCGACATTGAACTGGACACCAGTACTCGCACGGTGCGAACCGCCGACAAATCGGCGCGACTCACAGTGGTGGAGTTTACGGTGCTGGAGCTGCTGTTGCGCCGCGTGGGTTGCGTAGTGAGCCGGGAAGAGCTAGTGCGTGTGGCCTTGCAGCGTTCCTTTTCTCCCGACGAGCGCAGCATTGACATGCACGTCAGCAATCTGCGCAAGAAGCTGGGCGTGCCCGGCCGCAGCAGCGGTTACATCAAGACCGTGCGTGGCGCCGGGTACGTGTGCGC
>DATJFA010000445.1:0-6611 GCA_035496015.1 Terriglobales bacterium
CGGCAAAATATTGCAGGATATTGGCTCGAACCGCTGGCGTCAGGTGCGCAAAGTGGTCGCGATCGAGCCGGCGCAGCAGGTCGGCATAAGTCTGGTCGGCCAGCCTGTATTCGCCTTCCCGCGTAAGCAAGCCGGTGTCGAGATTGCGATTGGGAATGCGCAGATCGCCGGCCACCACCTGCTGCACCAGCAGGTGGTACTCCTGCAGAACGTGGTCCATGCTGCGAAAGTAAAGGTCCTCGGTCTCCGGCTTGGGATTGCGGTAGCCCAGAATCTTGGCCGGCCCGAAGGGCACGAGCTTGATCAGAAATCCGAGAACTCGCGCGAAGATGCCGGGCCGGCGGTAACGCGTGCCGAACTGGTGGTTGTAGTCGGCGCGCGAGAGGTGGTAGATGAAGTCCTGCTTGGCGCGGTTGTTGTATTCGTGCTCAATGCGCGGCCGGTTTGTGGCCAGCGCCACCTCCGTCATCTCCGGCACCACGCGGCCCACGGCAAAGCGAAAAGTCTCCAAGGTCAAATCGTCGAAGCGCAGCAGTTTGTCGAGGGAAATGCCGTAGGTATCTACGAAGGCATGCTCCAGCAGGTCCTCCGACACCTGAAATCCGATGAAGTCGTGGTATTGCAGCGAGTTGTAGCGATGCTTGGCGACCTCCAGCACGTCGAAGCTGAACTCGGTGCGCAAATGGGCATCGTGGCTGGTTTCATAGGGGATCCAGTCGCCATAGCGGGCGCGCAGCCGGGGATACTCCACGGGGACGGAAAGGTTGATGGCGGGATGGCCGAAGTTGTCAGCCGCGTAGTGGCTCAATGCACCCAACGCGAAGGCGTATTCCTGCACATTGCGGGCATCCCGCAGCATCCAGGCAACGAAATCGCCGGTGCGGACATAGTGCAGGATGTCGGTGAACTTCTTATTGCCCAGGGGGTAGTAGCCGACGTCCTGGATGACGGAGCCGCCATAAGCGAACGAGTGCGCCTGCTTCAGCTCTGCCGGCGTGGCCTGGGGAAAGCGCTTGAGCAAAGCGGGCAGGATGTCGGACTTCCAGGCAAGGTCAATCACCTCCTCGTGGGAGAGCACGGAGTATCCCAGCAGCGGATGATCGGCGAGCAGGAAGCAAAAAGCCAGCAGGATCGTAAGCGCGCGCTTCATGTCTGTGATTCAGATGCAGATTCGGAGCTGCTGGTAATGACAATAACTAGAGTCCCAGCGAATCGGCGGGCAATTCGACCGGCGACAAAGGGCAAGAACTGGAAGGCTCCCGGATAGAGACGCGCCCGCTACCTTCGTGCCGCTCCGCCCCACATCCTGGCCGCAGCAGACCCTATATTGAGTATTGGCACCGCCTCCAGGCGCAGTCGCGCTCCCCTCTGCTGAGTCCGGTTCGCCTATCTCGGTGGCGGAATGAGAACCTTTCGTCTGCTCTTGTTGCTGTCCGCAGTTGTGCTTCCCGCCGGTATTCCAGGCTTGGCGCAGGAGGACCAATCGCCTTCCACGCTTCTGGATATGAGCCTGGAAGACCTCATGAAGGTGGAGGTGGAGTCGGTATACGCCGCTTCCCGCCATCAGCAGAAGGTAACGGAAGCCCCTGCGTCTATCACCGTAATTACGTCCGATGAAATTCAGAAATACGGCTACCGGACGCTGGCGGACGCCTTGCGCTCGGTGCGCGGCTTTTTCGTCACCTACGACCGCAATTACAGCTACGTGGGCGTGCGCGGATTCAACCGCCCCGGTGACTACGGCAGCCGGGTTCTACTGCTAATTGATGGCCATCGGGTTAACGATAATATTTTTGATTCCACCTTCAATGGAACCGAATTTCCCCTGGACCTCGACCTGATAGACCGCATCGAGGTGATCCGCGGGCCCAATACTTCACTCTATGTGGCCAGCGCCTTTCTCGGGGTCATCAATGTAATTACCAAGAGCCCGCGCAAAGTGGGCAGCCCTGAGCTGAGCACAGAAGGCGGCAGCTTCGGCTCCTACAAAGGCCGCGTCAGCTACGGCGAAAGTCTAAAGAGCGGCGTGGAGATGCTGCTCTCCGGGTCTTATTACACCAGCCGGGGGGCACATCGCCTGTATTTCCCGGAATTTGATACTCCCGCCACCAACAACGGGGTCGCCATTAATGCCGACGATGACCAATCGCAGCAGCTTTTTGGAAGCTTTCTGTATCGCAACTTCAGGCTGCAGGCGCTCTACGGATCACGGGAAAAGGGGATACCCACAGCCTCCTACGACACTAACTTCAATGATCCCCGGACTCGCACCACCGATATCCGCAGCTACCTGGACCTGCAGTACGACCGCAAATTGAACGCGGCCACTGACTTCATGGGCCGGCTCTATCTCGATCAGTACGAATATCATGGTGTGAACGCCTACCTCGACCCGCTTTCCAACTCCACCTTCCTTAACGAGGATCTGAGCCGGGGCAAGTGGGCAGGGGCAGAGATTTCGGTTACCCGCAAGGTGCTGGACAAGCACTATTTTTCTGCCGGGACTGAATTTCGCCGCAACTATCTGCAGGCCGGGGGAAACTACGACCGCTCTCCGTTCGTGCAATATTCAGCGGTGCGAAACAACTCCACCATTGTTGCCCTTTACTCCCAAGGGGAAATCGAGTTGCGCAGCAATCTGCTGCTCAATCTGGGCCTACATTATGACCACTACTCCACCTTTGGCGGAACGCTGAACCCGCGTGCTGGGCTGATTTACAGTCCCCTGCCAAAAACCACATTCAAGTTTCTTTACGCGCAAGCTTTTCGCCCGCCCAATGACTTCGAACTTTATTACGCCAGCTCCACCAACCTGCCCAATCCCAGCCTGCAGCCGGAGAAAGCCAAAACCGCTGGTGTGGTGCTGGAACAGTATCTGGGCCGCGGTACCCGCTTCACTGTCGGGGGCTACTACTATCCCCTGCGGCAACTGATTGGGGAAGAGATTGAACCGGTCAGCGGGAAGATGATTTACCAGAACCGGGGCTCAGTGGACCTGCAGGGACTGGAATTCAAGCTGGCCAAGACCTGGAGCGGCGGCGTGGAAGCGAGTGTGCAGTACAGTTTCCAAGACCTCAAAGATGGGCACGACGCAACCGCCCTCGCCAATGTCCCCAAGCATCTGGGCGGATTCAAGCTGAGCGTTCCCCTGCTGGGCAAGAAGCTATTTGCCAGCGCCGACGTAAACTATGTGAGCCACCGCAGGACTCTGGCTGGAAATGACGTTCCGGGCTACGTGCTTCCCAGTTTTACGCTTTTCAGCCAGAACCTGAAGCAGCACTGGAAGGTTTCGGGGAGTATTTATAACGCCTTCAACAGCATGTATGGCGACCCCGGCGCGCCCGAGCATCGCCAGGACATCATCTGGCAGGACGGGCGGACTTTCCGCCTGAAAGCAACCTACAGTTTTTAGGGCACGGATGCAGGCAGCAGCACAAGGCAGGCGACTCCGGCGATGGTGGCAAGTTTGTGCCACCAGATTGATGGTTTCAGCCTGCGCAGCTTTGATAGTGGGCTCATTCTGCGCCAGCTTGCCCGCCCAGGCCCAGATCTCAAGCACCGAGGAATACAGGCTCAAGCTGGCCTTCCTCTTCAACTTTGCCAAGTTTGTCGAGTGGCCGGCCGACGCTTTCCCCAGTCAGCAGGCGCCACTGAACATCTGCATTGTCGGCAGAGACCCCTTCGACCCCGAACTCGAACGGCAGGTAACCGAGCGAAATTTATACGGCCATCCGGTCACCATTCGAACACTCCGGCCCAGCGACGGCTTCGGCGGCTGCCATCTCATTTTCCTGCCCGCTTCCAGCGACGGTTTGCTGCCCGAAGTGCTGAAGCGGTTGGACGGTTTGGCAATCACCGTGGGAGAGTCGGCTGGCTTTGTCGCGCGTGGGGGCGTTGTAAACTTCGTGGTCGAAGGCACTAATTTGCGCTTTGCAGTGAATCTTAGCGCCGCCCAGCGCACGCGCTGCCGCATCAGCTCGCGCGTTCTGGCGCTCGCTAGAATTTACCGAGAGTAACTCAGACGCCTTTAGGCACCGTTCCCTGCGGCAGCAGCGGGAGGGAGCGGAGGCGCGCTCCCGTAGCCGCGAATACAGCGTTGGCCACGGCCGGGGCCAGCCCCATGTTGGGCGTCTCTCCTGCTCCGGCGGAGGGCACATCCTTGCGGTTGACCAGCACCACCTCAATCTCGGGCAGGTCGCGGAAACGCGGCACCCGGTAATCAGAGAAGCGCGGGTTCAGAATTTTGCCGTTCTCGAAGTGAATGGCCTCGAACATCGCGCCGCCGATGGCCTGGGTGATGGCTCCTTCAATCTGGTTGCGCAGGCCATTGGGATTCACGACCGCACCGCAATCGAACGCTTCCACCACGCGGGCAATTCTGACGGGAGCGCCTGGCCGTGGAATCTCGATTTCCACGCAATTAGCCACGAAACTGCCCTTCTCCGTGCCGCCCGCAATGCCAAACCCGCGCTGCGGCGTGCTTTTCTGGCTGCCCCAGCCGAATTTTTCCGCCGCCGCCTGCAGCACCGCCTGCAAACGCGGGTCATTGGTGTTCTTCAGGCGAAATGCCAGCGGATCCATTGCCGCCAAGTGGGCCAGTTCGTCCATGGCGGATTCGCGCGCGAAAAAGTTGGCCGGCGCCGCCAGCCCGCGGTAGGAACCCTGGCGCAGCGGCGAATTCACGGGATGGAATTCGATGCGCTGGTTGGGAACGTCGTAGGGCGTGTTGATGGCCGCCGGGCCGGAGTTGTAGTTGTCGTGCTCCCAGGTGAGCACCTTGCCGTCAGCGCCCACGCTGGCTTTCACGTCAATCACGCCCGCCGGGCGGAAATAGGCCCAGGTGAATTCTTCCTCGCGTGTCCACACCAGGCGCACCGGTTTGCCGGCCGACTTGGCCAGGCGAGCGGCTTCCACGGCGCATTCGCCGGTGTGCTTGCCGCCGTACGCCGAACCAGTGTCGGGAATAATGACCCGCACCTGCTGCCGCGAGAGGCGCAGCTCCTCCGCCAGTTGGTCGGCCACCGCGAATGGGCGCTGGGAGCCGGTCCACACCGTGAGCTTCTCGCCTTCCCACTCCGCCACCGCCGCGCGCGGCTCCAGCGGCGCATGCGCGATGTATTGCAGTGTGTAGGTGGCCGCCAGCGTCTTGGCGGAAGCGGGCAGCTTCTGGCTTACGGAACCAGCATCGTGCCGGAAACCCTCGTCGCTGGTGTCCGGGTTCTTGCGCAAATAGTCAAACAGTTCCTTGTTGGAAGGCTGCGCCGGCGCTTTCCACTGCGCCCGCATGGCCTTGATTGCTTGCTCGGCCGTGTGCTGGTCAGGTCCGGCCGCGCCAATGAAGTTGCCGTCGCGCACTAATTTGACTCCGGGAATCTTCTCGGCGGCAGAAGTGTCCAGCGAGACCAGCGTGGCGTTGAACGCTGTGGGCCGCAGCACCTTGCCGTAGATCATTCCCGAGCGGATCATGTCGGCAGCGTAACGGTGCTCGCCGGTGACGAAAGCTTTGCCGTCCACCTTTGCTACCGGAGTTCCGGCCACGCGCCACTCTGCCGGCGGCGTCAGAGAAGGATCCTCCGGCAGCAGCTTCGTGATCTGCTGCCCGCGCGTGAGCTCGCCGTAGGTGAGCGAGTGCTTCGTTTTCGGGTCGCTGACTTTGCCGTCGGATGTAACCAGCGTCGCTGCGTCTGCGTGCCAGCGCTCCGCCGCCATCGTGACCAGCACGTCCCGAGCGGTGGAGGCTACTTCGCGCAGCCGTGGACCCATGGTGGGCGTGGTGCGGCTGCCAAAGGTGCCCATGTCCCACGGGGTAAGGTCGGTGTCGCCCATGACCATTGAAATGGCCGAAACCGCAACGCGCAGCTCTTCCGCCACCTGCTGCGCCAGCGAAGTGCGGATGTTCTGCCCCATCTCCGCCTTGCCGGTGTAAACGGTGACCACGCCGCTTTCGCCCACGTGCAGCCAGGCGGAAATTTCCCGCGGCAGCTCGTGTTCCGCCCGCCCTCCTCTACCGGATTCCTGCGCCACAACGCTGCCGGCGCAAGCGCAGACCAGCACGCCGCCGCCCAGCAGCTTGAAGAACTGCCGCCGGTCCAACTCGAAGGCGTAGCGCGCCCGTTCGATGTTTTCATGCTGGGTTCTCTCCAGGTCAGCCGCCGCAATCGTTTCTCTGTTCATGACCGTTCCGCCTTCCACTCGCGTGCCGCCTGCCGGATAGCTGCCAAGGCCCGCCCATACGTGCCGCAGCGGCACATGTTGCCGTTCATGAAGCGCACAATGTCCCCGTCGCTGGGTTTGGAGTTGGAATTCAGCAGCCCTACGGTGGACATGATCATCCCCGAGGTGCAGTAGCCGCACTGGAAAGCTTCCTGCTCCAGAAAGGCTTGCTGCACCGGATTCAGCTTGCCGTTTTGTGCCAGCCCTTCAATGGTGGTGATCTGCTTTCCCGACGCCTGTGAAACCGGCGTGCGGCAGGAGCGCACAGGCCTGCCGTCCAGCAGCACGGTGCAGGCTCCGCACTGGCCTTCGCCGCAGCCGTACTTCGTGCCGGTCATGTGCAGGTGTTCGCGCAGCGCGTAAATGAGAGGAAGGTCAGGTGGAAGGTCGAGATGGTG
>DATJFA010000446.1:0-2008 GCA_035496015.1 Terriglobales bacterium
GTGCCGGGGACACTCCAGCTTTTGCTACAGGCGGCACCTGCACCATGGGCCGCGTTTCCGGCGCAGCAGGGTTGGCCATTGTGGCTTCTACTCTGCATGAGTATAGGCCAGAAATCAACCGTCCGGCTGTGCTCGCCGTCACAAAGAGAAGGCGAAAGTCACCCGCGCTTAGGGACTCCAGACTGGCAGAAATTGGGCAGGCTAACGAAACATGCTTCCGAAGAATCCCCGCAAGCGGCCAAAAAAGCCGCGGGGCCTTTGGTTCGCCGTCACCTTGATGTTGTGGCGTTCCCGCTTGGAGGAAGTAACATGCGTGGGGCCTGAGACGGTCACCGCAAGCAGGTCCGGCGGCGGACCGTTGGTGAAGTGCAACTGCGCCATCTGGAAGGTGTCCGGCGGACTGGGCGCGCTGGCGCGAAAAACAAACGGCGCTTCTACCTGCACCGGTGTGCCGCTGGGCTCGGCGGAAGCGGGATCGTTGACCGGGGCAGTGCGTTGGGAAGGCGCTCCAGAGTTGGGCGGGGCCAGTACGGCGGAAGCGGTGGAAGGAGAAGCGGCTGGCGGTTGCGCTTCCGCCCGCATAACCGGGATGGTGCGCAGCGGGCACCCGCAGCTCAGGTTGGCGGCTGAGCTGGCGTTCTGCAACCGGCCCCCGTGAAACAGCACCTGGTCATCGGCGTTCACCTGGAAGCTGTCGTTGCCCATGATTTCCGAAACCACGGCAGACGCCGTATTGCCCGGCAGCGCGCGCACGCAGGTATTGCCCTGGCGATCGGCGCTCACCGCCAGGTGAAATTCGCCCGGCCCGGGCAGCAGCACGCGGAAATCGGGAGTCAGGATCACGTCGGCGGCCGAGCCCAGCGTGTAGTGGGTCTCGATGGTGCCGGTGCTCAGCCCCAGCATCAGGTCGCGGCCATTTTTGGAGGGAGTCACCGAAACCGTGGTGCCGGGGCAGACGTGAATCTCTCCCCCGCGGGGCAGCCGCAGCACCGTCGGGTTGCCCATGGCGCTCACCGATTCCGCTCCCCGCAGGATTTCGAAATTTGCGACTGGCTGGAGGGTAGTCGCGGGCTGGTAGGCTGGCGCTGGCGGCGTGCTTGTAGCCGCTGGAACTGCGGCCGCCTGCATCGGGGCCGCGCGCGCTGGGCCGCTCACGGGTGCCGCCGCCAGGCGCTCCTCCTGCTGCCGCACCACCTGCGCCGTTCCCGGCAGCAACCACAAGGAAAGCTTGTTGCCGCCGTTGATCAGCGAGTATTCGCGCGCTACCCGCAACTGCACCACAATGCGCGCGATGGGCGGCGACTGCTTCCACTGGCTGGCTCGCACTTCGCTGATGTCCTGGCGGTTTACCGCAATGCGCCGCAACCCACCCGCCAAGACGGCGCCGGGCAGATCAATCACGATGCGAACTGGGTTATCCAAGCGGGTCAATTGCGGTTTCACGGCCCGGCTGGCTATGATCTGCACGCTGAGGCCCTTCTCGCTGGGCACAACGACGATGTGTTGCACCACTGCGGGACCGGTTTGGGCGCGGGCGCCGCTGGCGGACAGGGCTGTGACCGCAACTGCCAGCGCGAACTGCCACACAAGTGACCTCATTGCAAGGAGAACCTACCTGCACAATACCACTGCTCAGCTTGCCAGAGAAGTGGCTGGGCGCAAGCCTCACCGTCCCAAAAGGTCAGCTTTCGGCTAGGAATTCGTACTCGTTGATGACGGCGGCCACGCTCAGTTGCCCGTTGTTGCTGGGCTGCTCCGCGCGCACCACGGTTCCTTTGCAGCGCACGCGAATGCTTTCCGTAAGCGTGATTTCAGGCGGCAGGGTGAGGGTAAATTCAATCTCGGTGCCGTTTCCGATGGGCGTATCCAGATAAAAGCAGATGCCGCGCGCACTTACGTCGCGGGTGAAGGCGGTCTTTTCCCCGGCCGGTCCGTTCTGGTACTTCACCGAAATGGGGAGCCGCAGGGAAAAACGGCGCGTAGCCCGCTTGTCCTGCTGGCGCTCGGC
>DATJFA010000447.1:0-5721 GCA_035496015.1 Terriglobales bacterium
CCAGCGATGCTTGCGCCGGTTGTAGGCGCTGTAGTGCGAAGGATAATCGTCAATCAGTTCGATGTCGCTGGCCAGGCCGGCGCGCGCATAAGCGCCTTCGATCAGGTCATGGCTCAGGAGCGAGTTGCAGGGGAACCGGCCGTCCAGCACCTGGTGCAGCGTATCCACTTCGTAGATGCCTTTGCCGGCAAAAATGGCCTCGCCGTAGAGATCCTGGTAAACGTCGGAAACGGCGTGGGTGTAGATGTCGAGCCCGGTCTGGCCGGAGTAAATGTTGGCCAGTCGCGAGCGGGCGGCGCTGTGCACGCTCACGCCCACGCGCGGCTGCAGAATGCCGTAACCGGAAACCACGATGTTGCGCCGGCTGTCCACAATAGCGCGATTCAGAGGATGGGCCAGGGCTCCAACCATGCGCTGGGCCGTGCCGCGCGGCAGTTCCGTATCCGCATCCAGCGTGATGACGAAGCGCACCTGGGGAAGGATAGCGGTGTTGCCCACCTTTACCGGGAAGCTGTCATATTGACCGCGCAGCAGCTTGTTCAGATCCTGCAGCTTGCCGCGCTTGCGCTCCCAGCCCATCCATACACCCTCGCGCTCGTCGTAAACGCGGTGGCGATGCAGCAGCAGGAAGGAGCCCGTGCTCTGCCCGGAGTACTTCTCGTTCAGCTTTGCGATCAGGCCAGCGCACAGCCTGACTAGCGGATCGTCTTCCGGCGCTTCCTGCGCCGAATCCCGCAAGTCGGTCAATAGAGCGAAGTGCAGGTTGGAATCGCGGTTCCCCAGATAGCGGATTTCCAGATCCTCCACCAGTTTGCGCACCTGGCGCTCGTTGAGCAGCAGGGCAGGAACGCCGACCAGCGTCACGCAGTCGTTCGGTATTCCGGCCTCGGAGAAATCCAGCTTGGGTAGAACCTGTGCCGGGAGCAGCGCGGTGACTAGATAATTCATCACCTCAACCGCGGCTTGCGAGCTGGGCAGGAACAACGTCAGCATGGCCAGCAGCACCAGTGCCGGCGAACCGACTGGCCCAATCACACCCAGCAGAACGGACAGCATGATGGCCAGCGTAATCACTTGTATGCCGCCGAGGTAGCAGGCATCCGGATGGCGGCGCAAGAACGCCCGCAGCCTTTCCACAGCATTGGGGCGGAAACTAACGCGCTCTTTGAGCAGGCTGCTCCCGCGTCCCACCAGGTAATAGCCCACGTGGGAACGGCGGGCCGCGACGCGCGGATCGCTATATTGGCGATGCCATGCATCCCGGGCCAGGGACAAGGCCTCGATAGCGACGTCCATCTCCGTATGCCGGCTGAAGCGGGCAATCTTGGCCACCGCTTTGCGATACACATCGCGGCTGTCGTAATCCATCCGGCTGTAAACATGCTGCGGGTCTTCCCGCAGCACGCGATCAAACAGGATCAACGGCTCCACCAGCTCTTTCCAGGTAATCTGCCCCACGTCGTGCAGGCTGTGCACGCAGTCCCCGGCGCCGCAGGATGCTTGCCGGTCCTGCAACACGACGGGCGCGCGCTCAGCAATTCTTTCCAGCAGGATGAGCTTCAGGCCGAAGGCCAGGACCGAGAGCTCTTCCAGGTCCAGCGCGGTGGTTTCCTGGAAGGCATCCACATAAGCCGCCAACGAACGCTCATCGAAGCGGTTCTCAGCGGCGGCCAGAAAGCCCTCTGCAACGGCCAGCATGCGGGGGAACACATCACCATTGCGTCCCCGGGCTTGCGGAAGAGGGTTGAGCGACCGGGCACCGTCAATCAGGTCCTGCAGCGTGCTGTAAAGCAGGCGGGCGTTGTCGTGCAGCCAGCGGAAATCGTCGGAAATGTGTTCCTTGGGCAGAGGAGTGTCGATCGCGCCCCACAGCGGCTGCAGCCTCTTCTTGAGAGCCCGGCTGCGCTGCGCGAAGAAGCGGCGGCAGCTGGCCGCGGGCAGGGAAGTGAGTTGTGCCGCGAGGCGCGCAGCTTCGGCTCGCAACCCCGAGAGGTCGACGTCCGTTTCCGGCCAGTGTTCTGGCCAGCGTTCGGCCTCAGCGCAAATAATCTCCAGCTCAGTATTACGGGGCATGATAAAGAGTCCTACCGGTAACTGGCGGCCTGCATTTCGAACATCTCGGCGTAGCGGCCGCCCAAGCTCGCCAGCTCGTCGTGACTTCCTTCTTCGGCAATCCTGCCGTTTTCCAGGACCACAATGCGGTCGGCCATGCGCACCGTGGAGAACCTGTGAGAGATAAATAAAGCCATCTTGCCCGTGGTCAGCTCGGCGAAGCGTTGAAACACTTCGCACTCGCTGCGCGCGTCCAGGGAGGCGGTGGGCTCGTCGAGAACAAGCAACTGGGCGTCGCGCAGGTACGCGCGCGCCAGCGCCAGCTTCTGCCATTCGCCGCCGGAGAGATCCACTCCGCCTTCAAAGCGCCGGCCCAGCATCTGCTCGTAACTCGAGGGCAGTTTCTCCACCACCTCGTGGGCCAGGCTCTTGAAAGCGGCGTTCTGCAGCAGATGGAGGTCGCCCACCTGCTCGATTTTTCCCACCGCGATGTTTTCCCGGGCGGTGAGCTCGTAGCGCATGAAGTCCTGGAAGATGACTCCGATTTCGCGGTACAGGTCTTCCAGGTCGTATTCGCGCAGGTCCACGCCATCGAGGAGAATTTGTCCCTCGGTAGGGTCGTAGAGGCGCGTAATCAGCTTGACAATGGTGGTCTTGCCTTGGCCGTTCTCGCCGATCAACGCCACCCGTTCGCCGGGACGAAGCTGGAAGTTGAGCCGGTCCAGCACCAGGCGCGAAGTGCCGGGATAGCAGAAGGAAACGTTGCGAAACTCAAAGCCGCGGGTAATAGGCCGAGGCGCCGGCAACGCATTCGGCTTCGAGCGGATCGTAGGCTGCATTTCGAAGAACGCCAGCAGGTCGGTGAGGAACAGCGCCTGGTCCGCAATGCCGGACAAGGTGGAGAAAATCTGCTGGATGTTGCTGCTGACCTGCACAATGGCGCCGGTCAGCGCGGTCAAAGTGCCGATGCTGATGGCGCCGCTCAAAGCGCGCCAGATAACGTACACGTACGCCGAGTAGTAGCCGACCGTCCCCAGCAGCGAAAGCAGCGCGCCCGCAACCAACCGGCGCCGGGAAAGATCCACGTTCTCTTCATAGATCTGGTCCCAGAGACGAGTGAAGCGGTCCGTCAAAAAGTTCTTAAGCCCAAAAAGCTTGAGTTCCTTGGCTGCTTCCTTGCTGCCGCCCAGCACGCGCAGGTAGTCGAGCTGGCGGCGGATGGGGGTCTGGCGGAAGTTCTTGGCGTAGCCCAGGAAAGCAAAGTGGCTTTCGCCCAGGAACGCGGGAAGAACTCCGGCCACCAGCAGCAGGAGCAGCCACGGGGAGTAAGCAACGATGTAAATTGAGAGAGATATGGCCGTGACCGTCTGCTGGATCAGGCGGCCAATGGACTGAATCATGCCCAGCCGGTCAGTAGCCTGAACCCGCGCTCGCTCCAGCCGGTCATAAAAGATCGGGTCTTCGTAGGCGGTCAGGTCCAGTTCAGAGGCATGTTTCATTACCCTAATGCTGACGTAGCGGGTGTACTTATCAGCCAATAAGGCGTCGAGGAAATCAATGGTGCGGCTGAGCAGGCTGCCCAGCACCGCCAGGGAGAACTCGGCCGCCACCAGCCACCAGAAATGCCGCGGAACCACGTGCCCGGGCGTCTGCACCGTGTGCACAATGGCATCAATGATCAGCTTCGTGACTGCCAGTAGACCCAGGGGAAGTACGGCAACCAGCAAGCGGAGGATGATTCCCGAGGCCACCACCGCCGGGCCCGATTCCCATACGATCTTCAAAACAGGAGGGATATTGCGCATCGCCGTCAGGCGCTCGCCCCAGCCACTCCAGAAACTCTCTTGTTGCTTCATACCGCCTTTGGCCAGAATCTTTTAGCGTGTTTTGTTGAAGTTGAACGAAGGTAGCGTGCCGATGCCTGCGAACCTGTGCCTTGGGATGTCCCACACCCATTGCTGCAACAGACCTGGGATCCGACCACGGGTTTGAATGACGTCAACCATTGCTACCGGCCTATAATTTCCACAACGAAGTAATTTTTACTTGCTTTTAGGGTCAATCGGCCTACATCACCAGCGTTTGCCTTAGGTAATTGCATTCCGAGGACCATCGCAGACCACACATTTCCTCAACATTCCCGTAGGTGCCGGTTTTTCTTGCGCTTATTCCTGGGGGCAAATGTGCGCCTTTACCGCAGGCCGACATGCCCGGGAGGAATAAAGCTGGTAAATGCTTTAAGCCATTTGCCCGATAAGGCTGGCGAGCAGCTTGGGGCATACTGAACAGGCGGAGAGCACGAGAAATTTGCACCTAAAACGTGGCAACTCCCCCGCCCACGCCTAGGCATGCCTCCCATGTGGCTGGCCGCATTGCGCCGGGGCCAGTCCGCTGAAAAGACGCCACTTCGATGACTTGGACCCGACGTGGGTTTTTGCGAACTCTGGCCGCCGGGGCGCTGGTGCTGCCCCTGGCTGGCAGCGTTGGTGTCTCCGACCTCTTGCTGGCCCAATCCGACGGACCAGATGATCAGGAATTTCTGGATGAACTAGAGCGCGCCAGCTTCGAATTTTTCTGGAATGAGGCGGATCCGCTCACTGGGCTGGTGCGCGACCGCGCTGCCGCAGAAGGCGGCGATAAGAGTCCGACGGCCAGCATTGCCGCCACTGGCTTCGGACTGACGGCGCTCTGCATCGGCCATCAGCGCGGGTATCGCTCGCGGTCCGAAATCACGGAGCGCGCCGCATCAACTCTGGATTTTCTGCTCAACCGCGCTGCTCATCGCGAAGGCTTCTTCTATCATTTTCTGGACCTGCGCACGGGCCAGCGGTCGCGTCGGTCCGAGGTTTCTCCGGTCGATACAGCCATCCTGCTGTGCGGCGTGCTTACCTGCCGGCAGTACTTTGACAGTGGCAGCATAAACACGCAGGCAACACAGCTTTATGAGCGGATTCGCTGGCCTTGGGCGCTGAACGGTGGCAGCACTTTTGCGCTTTCCTGGCGGCCGGAGTATGGCTTCAGCCGCCTGCGCTGGAATACATATTGCGAATCCATGATGCTCTATCTGCTGGCCATGGGAGCGCCCCAGCATCCGATTCCGGCGGAGTGCTGGCGCAGCATTCACCGGCCGTGGATGGAATATGACAATTACCGCTTCATTTCGGGTGCCAGCCCGCTGTTCATTCACCAGTTCTCCCACGCCTGGTTCGACTTTCGCGGGCAGCAGGACGCTTATACCGATTATTTCGCCAACTCCGTGCTGGCCTGCGAAGCGCACCGGCGATTCTGCGATCAACTGAGCCGCAAGTTTCCCAGCTATTCAGGCGGCGTTTGGGGCATAACCGCGTCCGACTCGCGCCGCGGTTACGTGGCCTGGGGTGGCCCGCCTCTGCAGGGTCCGATTGACGGCACCATCGTTCCCGCCGCCGTGGCGGGCTCGTTGCCGTTCGTGTACCGCGACGCGGTGACCGTGTTGCGCCTGCTGCGCAGCCGCTACGGCGAGCGGATCTGGAAGCGTTACGGCTTCGTGGATGCCTTCAATCCCCTGGTGGGCTGGGCCAGCCGCGACATGCTCGGCATTGATGTGGGCATAAGCCTCCTGATGGCGGAGAACGCACGCAGCCAGTTCGTCTGGCAAACTTTCATGAAGAACCCGGAAGCTCGCCTGGG
>DATJFA010000448.1:0-10064 GCA_035496015.1 Terriglobales bacterium
CCTAAGAAAGGCCAAGCTCATGAAATTTGGCGTGCTGGTGTTTCCCGGCTCCAATTGCGATCACGATGCTTATTGGGTTCTCTCGCAGGTGGCGCGGCAGCCGGTCACTTTCCTATGGCACGAGTCGCATGACCTGAAAAATTGCGATGCCATCGTGGTGCCCGGAGGATTCGCCTATGGCGACTACCTGCGCACGGGCGCCATTGCCCGCTTCGCGCCGGTAATGGACTCGGTGCGCAAGTTTGCCCAAAGCGGCGGGCTGGTGATCGGCATCTGCAACGGCTTCCAGATTCTTTGCGAGTCGGGACTGCTGCCGGGCGCGCTGATGCGCAACGAGGGTCTGAAGTACGTCTGCAAGCCAGTGCAGGTGCGGGTGGAAAATACGGACACGCCCTTTACCAATGACTGCCGGCAGGGGGAAGTGCTCACTATTCCCATTGGTCACATGGACGGCAACTACTTCTGCGACCAGACCACGCTGGAGGCGTTGAAACGCGACCAGCGCATCATTCTCCGCTACTGCACCCGTCAGGGCGAGATCACGCGCGAAGCCAATCCCAACGGTTCGCTGGAAAACATTGCCGGCATCTGCAGCGAAGGCCGCAACGTACTGGGCATGATGCCCCACCCGGAGCGCGCCAGCGAAGCCGTGCTCGGGGGCGCCGAAGGACTTAAAGTATTCCATTCCATGGTGGCCGCCATGGCGGTGAAATAGGCCGTTTTACTGCAAGTAAGCTTCTGCATTGACCAGGCAAAAGCCGGGCGTCGCCTTGATGAAGTCGCGCAACAGCTTGACGTGGCCCTGCCCAAACAGAATGAAGACGCGGTCTGTCGGGGAAAGCTGCAGCCGCTCCAGGTTATTCATGATCCGCAAGTTGCGCTTGTACCAGCTGGCCACCATGTCAGCGCCGGCGTAATTCTGCCCTTGGGCAATCGGCACCAGATATTTGAAGTAGAACTGGTGGTTGCGTTCGATGGCCTCCTCGGAATTCTGATAGCGGTAGAACTCGGTCACGCTGCTGTGAGCCAGCAATGATTGTTGCTTCTCCATTTCCTTTCCGCCGTCAGCCTGCAGCGCTTCCATGGCCTTGCCTACCAGTTCGGGGTTGGACTTCATGAGCAGGTTGAGCTGGCTATCGTCGAGGTCCATGGGGTAATCAATGCCGGGGACCGTGGAAAGGTTCATCCTCCGGGCCAGGCGGAAGGCCACCTGCTCGCGTTCATCGCGATTGAGGTCGTGCTTGCCCGCGAGGTAATCGGCATAAGCGTTCGGCCGGACGGGATCGCCATAGGGCGCCTCAATAAGCACCCGGGTGGGACGGAATTTGGCCAGCCGATTGACCAATTCCTCGATTTCCTTTTGCCGCCTCGGCACGAGCACATCGTCGGTCTTCAAATTCAGCATGTCCTTCCCCGGATTATCCATGTGCCAGGTGCCCAGCAGCAGAACCGGGGTAGCCGAACCCGCGCAGGAGCTGCTTTGGGCAGCCGCCCGCGCAACGTTGAACAGCCCGGCCAGTGCTAAAAGCAGTAATAGCGCGCGATTCGTCATGAAATCCTCACCTCGCACTATACGGAGAGAGGCCAAGGTAAGTTCCTGGATGTGCGCAGCCCAGCCCTCCCGGTGTGGCTGGCCAGCATCGAATTGTGCTGACGTTCCCCAGACCAACTCAGGAGAGAGCTATGCGTTCAGTTCGAGTAGGGGCCGCGCTGTCGGTTTTGGCCATCTTCTTTGCCCTGGGGTGCAGCAACAACCGCTCCAGCAACCCAGCGCTCAAAGATAATGTGAAAAAAGCCCTGCAACAGGCTGATTTACAAAAGGTTACGGTTGACGAGGACCGTGGCAAGAACCTCATCACCCTGGGCGGCACGGTGCACTCGCCCGACGCGAAGAATCGGGCGATGGATGTAGCCAAGGCCGCTGCCCCCACGCGCGTGATCGCGAACCAGATCAGCGTTCAACCGGTGGACCAGGAATCGGCTGCCAGGAAGATTTCCGGCGACGTGGACACCGCTATCGAGAAGCAGTACCAGGCGGTGCTGATTGCCAATCACCTGGACAATCAGAGCATCCACTACAAGGCCAAAAACGGCGTGCTCACGCTGAGAGGCAAGGTGGATACGACGGACGACCGGCAGACAGCGCAGCAACTGGCGACCAGCGTGCCCAATGTGCAGCAGGTGGTCAATGAGTTGCAGGTGAAGCGGCCAAGCGGGTTGTAGGGCTAGGATTCAGTACCTAGTACCCAGTACCTGGTTGAACCCGCAGTCGCGAACGGCCTCGGCAGACTCCAGCTGTTTTCGGAGACGGCGCGGCTTCGGCCGCGCCCTTCCCGGGCCTCCATAACCTTCCGGCCTTCAGCCCCTGAGGGAATCTGGCTCCCAAGTCTGCGCTCCCCCGCTGCGCAGGGGATGTCCAGATAAAAAGCTGGGGATGTGCAGATGAAAATAGGTGGGGACAGCCGCACTCGGCTCTCCAGGCGAGCGCAGTTCGCCTCAGGAACCGGGCTCCGCGCCCCGCCGCACAGGCGAGGGCGCCTGTGCCCACGTACCCACAGGCTCTCAGGCGCAGCCTTCAGACGCCGTCATGCAGAGGGCCTTTAGGCCCGCGCCGTTTCATTTGGCGAACGCTTCCTTGTTCACCACGTTCGGCACCTTGGTCAGGTCGCCGCCATAGTTTCTTTCCAGTACGTCAATCACGGCTTGCACGCAGCGCCCGGCCATGCCCTTGTTTGGATCGGGAGAGAGCCGGGTGATGGTGGCCCCGCTGGCAAAGTGATTGAACAGGCGAAGGCGGTCGGCCAGCGCCGGATCGCGCAGGGGTGAGTCAGCCGGCAGCGGCTCCTTTTCAAAGACGTCCAGCGCCGCGCCCGCAATCCAGTTTTCCTTCAACGCCTTATAGAGGGCGTTTTCGTCCACCACAGGGCCGCGCGATGTGTTGACCAGATAGGCCGAGGGCTTCATCATGCGCAGAGTGAATTCGTTGAACAGATGATAGGTGGGCGTCTTGGCCTCGCCTTCCCGCAGCAGCGGCACGTGCACGCTGACAAAGTCGGCGTTGCGGATGGCATCTTCGAAGCTGGTGTACTTAATCGAGGTGCGCTCGGGATTGAGGTGGCGCTCGTAGCGCAGGTCCTTAATCTGCTGGATGGCCTGGATGTAGTCGTGATTCTGGTACACCGGGTCGTAGCACAGGATATTCATGTCGAAGCCGGTGGACTTCTTGATCATGGCCAACCCGATGCGCCCGGTGCCGATGATGGCGATAGTCTTGCCCGTCACCTCATCGCCCAGAAATGGCAGGTAGGGGTGCCAGGAGCCCCATTTGTTTTCGCGCACCAGCTTCTCGCTGTTCCACAGCTTGCGGGCGAGCGCGCCCATGATGAAGAAGGCAAACTCGGCCGTGGCCTCAGTGAGCACGTCGGGAGTGTGGGTGAAGGGAATGTGGTAGCGGTTGGCGTCAGGGCGGTTGATGTTGTCGAAGCCCACCGCGTACTGGGCCACTACTTTTAACCGCGGCTTGCCGGCTTCAAACACTTCGGCGTCAATAGGATCGCGCAGCGTGGTGATGAGGCCATCCACGCCCTGGCGCAGCTTGTCGAGAATCAGCTTCTTGGGTGGCGGCTCTGGGCTGGGGTAAACCTCCACTTGGTAGCCGCGCTGACGCAGCCGGTCCAGCGCCTCACCGCCAATGTCGCAGGTGACAAACACACGAAAGCTGTCGTTCTCGGGCATGGTTTCCTCTGGCTGGTCAGAACCCCACAGTCAAAGCTGAAGATTTTATCGCAGCTGGTGGAAGCATTCAGCACTCAGCCCCTGAACCGAGCATTTGACACTTGAGCGAGGCAGGCAGCTTAACGGGTTTCGTCACCAGCGAATCAGGCCCTCGGGATCGTCTACCAGCACCACGTCGTACTTTTCTATCATCGGCATGAGGACATTCTCCAGCTCGCGCTTCCACAGCTCGCCTTCGTAAAACTTGGCTTTCATGGGTTCGCGCGAAGGCAGGTCGGGAAAGCCGCGCATAAAGAAGAAGGTCTCCGGATCCCCGATCGAAAGAAACGGGCCCAGGATCTTCATTCCGATTTCCGCGTGGGCGGGCACAGACTTGGAGCGGAAAATCTCGAGGAACTGAGCGCGCTTGCCGGGTTTGAGTTTATAGGTCCGCATTTCGATGATCATGGGTCAGTCCTGAAGCCGGTTACGCCACATCAACGTAAGGATTCGCGGTTCAAACTTTCGACACCGATTTTCAGCACTAGCAGCCGTGCCTGCTCAGCGCCAGAGGTTGATAGCCACCACAGGCGTAACGTTGGGAGAGGTATTGCTGCCGGGCACAATCATATAGGTTCCCAGCAGCAGCCCCGGATTGCGGCAGCCATCGATGATCCCAGCTACCCGGGCACGCGCGCGGTGCTGAGCGCGGCCGGCGCCCGCCTGCTTCCGGTGGAGGTTGACCGTGATGGCCTGAACCCGGCTCGCCTGCCGCCCAAGACGCGCCTTGCCTGTGTAACGCCCTCGCACCAGTTCCCAACGGGCGCCATTCTGCCGCTGGCCCGCCGAATGGCGCTTCTGGAGTGGGGCCGGCGCAGCAACGCGGTGCTGGTGGAGGACGATTACGACGGCGAATTCCGTTATGGGGGGCAGCCGCTGCACTGATGGCAGCTGCGCGCTCTCCCGCACAGGTGAGTGCGGTGGTTTCGCGGGAAGGCCGTCCGGATTTGGCCGGCCCAGCCTTGGCCCAGGTGCGAGCCGCGACACTGCTCATTGTGGGCGGGAGCGCTTTAACAGTATTGGAGTTGAGCCGGGCCCCCTGGAGGAAGTTTCCCGATGGGCGCAGGAGTGGTTCCAGAGGCATTTGGGCCGGCAAAACATGAATGCGGCATAAGTCAGGGAGTCTTGCGTCGCAAGGCCTTTTCCAGGTCTGACTTCTTCAGACCGGTACATTCCCAGAAATACCAGCACTCAGGGGAGCCCGCCAGCTTGCCGAGAGCGATGTAGGCTTCGCCCGGCGGCTCGTTGATGCCCCGCTCCCAGCGCGAGACTGCCATGGCGGAAACCCGCAACAACTCGGCGAAAGCAGTCTGGCTGAGGCCCAATTTGTGGCGCAATTCCTGAATTTTTCTCGCCCACTCCGGGTGTGCAAGTTTCGCACCAGTACGCATATATGATCCTGCAGGGTTGCCAGCTTCACGACAGCATGAGTGGGGAACAGGGTGTCACCAACGGTGACAATGGAAAGCATCCTAGCAGAATTTCCGAGCGGATTCCAACTCGTTGGCCAGGGAAGCACGGCCGGCACGCTGCCAGCCACCACGTGACTTGGAAGGTTCAAAATAAGCGGGAACGGGTCGGGTTTGAAAGTGCCGGGAGAATCGTTACTTGGCCGCCCAGGCCCGGGAACGGGAGACTGCCTGCTCCCATCTGCGGAAAAGTTGTTCGCGAGTGGAAGGGTTTGTGGCAGGGGTGAATTCGCGCTCCAGAGACCAGTGGGCGGCAACCTCTTCCCGGTCCTTCCAATAACCCACGGCCAGCCCGGCGAGGTAGGCGGCGCCCAGGGCGGTGGTTTCCAGCACGGCAGGGCGGCGCACGGGAACTCCCAGAAGATCAGCCTGGAATTGCATCAGAAGTGAATTGCAGGCGGCGCCGCCATCCACTTTCAGGTGAGGCAGGCGCAAGCCGGCTTCCTGCTGCATCAGGCGCAACACGTCGCAGGTCTGGTAGGCGATTGATTCCAGGGCAGCGCGCGCCAGGTGGGCTTGCGTCGTATCCCGAGTGATGCCGATGATGGTTCCGCGGGCATAGGGGTCCCAGTAAGGCGCGCCCAGCCCCACGAATGCGGGCACGAAGAAGATTCCGGCAGAATCGGCCACGGAAGCGGCAAGAGCTTCGACATCGCTGGAATTGGCGATGATGCGCAGGCCGTCGCGCAACCACTGCACCACCGCGCCGGCGATGAAGACTGCGCCTTCCAGGCAGTAGTTCACCTCGTTGCCGATTTTCCAAGCCACGGAAGTAAGTAAGCCTTTTTGCGAGAGGACAGGCTCGGCTCCGGTATTAAGCAGGGCAAAACAGCCGGTACCGTAGGTATTCTTGGCCGTTCCCGGTTGGAAACAGGCCTGGCCGAAAAGGGCCGCCTGCTGGTCGCCGGCCAAGCCGGCGATGGGGACAGGCGCGCCGAGGAGGGCGGGATCAGTCTGGGCGTAAATTTCGCTGCTGGAAAGCACCTGGGGCAGCATGGCGTGAGGCACGCCCAATATTTTGAGGAGGTCATCATCCCAATCGAGTTTGTGGATGTTGAAGAGCAAGGTGCGGCTGGCGTTGCTTACGTCGGTAGCATGGAGGCGGCCGCCGGTGAGGCGCCAGAGCAGGAAACTATCCACCGTGCCAAACAGGATCTCCCCCTGTGCGGCGCGGGCGCGCAAGCCGGGAGTGGAATCGAGCAAATGTTTTATTTTGGTTCCGGAGAAGTAAGCGTCTACCACCAGGCCGGTGCGCTCGCGAAAAGTTTTCTCCAGACCATCGGCTTTCAGGCGATCGCAAATCGGCGCGCTGATGCGGCTTTGCCAGACGATGGCATTGGCCACCGGGCGACCGGTGGCGCGCTCCCACAGGATAGTAGTTTCGCGCTGGTTGGTGATGCCGATAGCCGCCAGTTCCTTGGCAGAGATGTTGGCGCGCTGCAGCCCCTGACGCGCCACCGCCAATTGCGAGTTCCAGATGGCCTCGGGGTCATGTTCTACCTGGCCGGGAGAGGGATAGATTTGCTCAAATTCCTGTTGCGCCAGGCTGACGACGTCTCCTTTGTGGCCAAATACGATGGCACGGCTGGAAGTGGTGCCCTGGTCGAGAGCGAGAATGTATTTGGGGTCTGGCAATGTGGTGTCCCTATGCCGCCCTTACGGGGTGAGACGTTGCGAGCAACGCCTCTACCGAAAGGAGTTTGTGTTTCGCGCACCTCTGGCCGGCTAGAAAGCTAGTCAGCCAGTCAGCTAAAAAACAAAGCGGCGACCGCGGCCGCCGCTCTGTTCCATAACGGAATGCTAGGTCCGAATGCTTTTCGACGCCTCGTCCCAGAAAACCGGCTTCTTGCGGAAGTAGGCTTCGTTGGCCATGTGGCAGGCGATAGCCGCATGGTTGCCGAATACGGCGTCTTCCACCACCGGCTTGCGTGACTTCACCGCCTGGAAGAAATTCCACAGGTGGGGCTTGACGTCGTCCCAATCATGGCCGGCGTAGAGGGTGGTGGGATACATCGGCTCCTTGCCCAGGGAGGGATCGTTCTTGGCGTGCCACTCCGCGACATATTCCTCGCGCATCTTCTGGGGGAAACCAGATGAATAGTAGCTGGGGGCCAGATCAATGCCAGGCTGGAATTGATGGCGAAGCTGGTATTCGCCCGTATCCAGGATGCCCTTGGGACCCATGAAGCGCGCCAGTTCCTCAGACTCGCAGCCCAGGTCGAGGCGCACGTACACGGGAATGCCGTGGTAGTCGAACAGCACCACGTGGAAGTCGGGCATGTTGCGCCCATCATTGAAGCGGAAAATACCGCCCAGGGCCTGGGCCGAGCGCGGAGCCTCATTCCAGCCCAGGGTGAACATCATTCCGCTGAGCAGGTGAACCATCAGGTCGCCGGCCACGCCGGTGCCGTACTCCTTCCAGCAGCGCCAGCGCGCGAAGTGATACTTGTTGAAGGGAATTTTGGGGGCGTCGTTCAGCCAGGTGTCCCAGTCCAAGGTTTGCGGGGAAAGGTCGGTCGGCGGCGGATATTCCCAGGCGCCGGTGGGATCGTTGCGGCCCAGCGTGAGCTCGACCATTTCGATATCGCCAATGGCGCCGTTGTGATAGAGCTCGCGCGCCTTGGCGGCCAGGTTGGAGCTGACGCGCTGGGAGCCGATCTGCACGATGCGGTTGTCCTTCTGCGCCGCTTCCACCATGGCGAAGCCGTCGGGAATGGTGTGCGACATCGGTTTTTCGCAGTAGATGTCCTTGCCGGCGTTGCAGGCGTCCACCACCACGCGGCGGTGCCAGTGGTCGGGAACCGCGGCCACAATGCAGTCTACGTCCTTGCGCTCCAGCAGATCGTGATACCGGCGAGAGGCGGGCAGGCTGGGATTGTTGGTGATCTCGCGGGCCAGGGTGTGGCGGCCGTCGTACAAGTCGGCGGCGCCGACGCACTCCAACCCCGGCAAGGTTATGGCGTTAGTCAGCAGGCCTGAACCCTGCATGCCGATCCCGATCATGCCGAAGCGCACGCGATCGCTGGGCGCCACCGCTTTGCTTTGCGCGCCCAGCGGCTCCGGATCCAGAAGAATGGTTTTGGCGGCCAGCAAGCCGCCTGCGGCCACCGCGCTGCTCTGCAGAAACTGACGACGGGAAAAATCATTTTTCATAGCGAATATCTCCTCCGCGAATCCCTGCTCAAAAAATGTCTGGCCGAGCTTACTTGAGGGGCTTGATGGCTACTTCTTTAAAAAACACAATGTCGTTGTCGCTGTGGTTTTGCAAGCCGAAGTAACCGAAATTCGGCCGTGGGCCACGCTCCGGCTCAAAGGTGAATTTTTTGGCCGGCACCGGGTCGCCGTCCTTGTAGTCCACCACCTTCTTGCCGTTGAGTATCACGATGGTGCGCGGGCCGTCCAAGGTGATGTCCATGGTGTTCCACTCCGGGCCCGCCTTCCAGGCGTGCGGCACAAGGGGCTTGGTGAGCGAGTAAAGCATGCCGGTCTCGTGGTATTCGTCCTCGGATGGTTTGGAACGCTCGGGATGATTATCAATCTGGACCTCGTAGCCGTAGTTGACCGGCATCCACGGTTCGGTCGGCGGAATGGGAATGCGGATGAAGACGCCGGAGTTGTCGTTTTCGTCGCGCATGCGCCAGACGGTGTGGAGAATGCAGTTGCCGATTTTGCCTCCCGTCCAGTAGAGCAGGCCCATGCCGCCGTGAGTGTGGATGAGGCCGTCCTTTTCCACGGTCATGTAGCCCGGGCCAACGTGCTTCCAGCCCTTCAGGTCTTTACCGTTGTAGAGTTGGCGCCACTGGTTGGGATTGCCGGTGCAGACGTTCTGATCGGAGTCGCCGGCGGCCAAGGCCAGCGTGGAAAGAAAAGCCAGCAGAAAAATGCCAATCGCAAATCGCTTCATAGGAGCCCCTGGGATGTGAAAATCGAAAGCAAGCAAAAGCTCTGGGCGGCGGAGGGCATCGCCGGGGCGAACCGCCGAGCCTGAATTTTGCAGAGCTCGCCATGATACTCGGAACGCAAGAAAAAGTAAGTGCCTGACTGCACTTTTTCGGTTGCCGCCGGGCGCGGGGAGGCGGTAGGGTGCTTTCGCCGAGCAGGATCATGAACCGACGAGAATTTTCCCGTACCGCCACCCAAGCGGCAATCGCTGCTACCGTGCTGCCCGCCGCCGCGCGCTTCGGGGGTACGAGCGCCTTGGCGAAGGCGAAGGATGAACAAAGCGGGCCGAATCTCTCCGTCATGTTGTGGACTGTGTTCCGGAACCTGCCCTTCGAGCAACGCCTGGAACAAGTCGCCCAGGCTGGCTACCACGCCGTGGAACTGGTGGATGAATTCGAGCACTGGCAAGCGGCGGACTTCAGGCGGGCCGCCGCCCGGCGCCGCTCCCTGGGGATGACTTTTGATGCCACCGCCGGTCTCTCCGCCGGAATTGCCGATCCCACCCAGCGCGGCAAGTTCCTGGAGGAAGTGGGGAAAATGCTGTCCGTGATGGAGAAGCTGGAATGCCGCAGCCTGATCGTGCTTTCCGGTGATACTGTGCCGGGGCTGAGCAGGCAAGCGCAGCACCAGAGCTGCCTCGAAGGCCTGCAGCGGGCCGCCGATCTGGCCGCGCCGCACGGCGTGACCCTGCTGCTGGAGAATATTGATCCGGAGGAGAACCCGAAGTACTACCTGACTTCATCGCGGGAAGGTTTTGACATTGTCCGCCAGCTTAACCGGCCCAACGTGCGCTTCCTTTACGACCTCTACCACGAGCAGATCGCCGAGGGGAACCTGATCGAGACGCTGGAGAAGAATTTCGCGTGGTTGGGGCTGGTG
>DATJFA010000449.1:0-2615 GCA_035496015.1 Terriglobales bacterium
GTCATAAACCGCCCATGACAGAGCGCCGATCGCCAGCACCAGAAACACCCACATGGAGACAATATTGGTCATGGGATGCACTGTCCCGGTCAGCAGCAGCGAGCCGTAGCGGGTCACGTCCAGCGCGATCACAAAACAAAGCATGAGGAGCAACGCGGTTTTGCCGCCGAAAAATCCCCACCACGCCCACTTGCTTCCCCGGGCGGACGGGCCGAGATGCCCGTGCGTGCCGGCCAGCCATGTCACCAGCACCGAGCCCACCAGTGCGAGCAGGAGAAAGAAGAGATAAGAGTCCAGGTCCTGGCGTTGCTGCTGCTCGAGGGAAACCACCTGTAGCCGGGTATTCACGAAGTGGTAGCCGGCGGCGTCGGTCACCCGCTGCAATTCCTTGGTGGCCTGCTCCTCGCTCAGCGGCGAAGCGAAACGCGCCACCGCTCCCATGCGGTCCACCAGATTGGCTGCGGGGTCGGAGGGCTGCAGCAAGGACCAGGCGCCAATTCCTGGCGAAGCGAACGAGAACTGCTGGGGCAGAACTCCCAGCACCTTCATCTCCTGCCCGTTTACCTTGATTTGCCTGCCAATGATCCGCGGGTCGCTGGCGAAAAGCGATTTCCAGGTCGCCTGGCTGAGCACTACACATTGCCGGCATTCCTGGGCGTCCGGTTCGCGGAAGGTTCGCCCCAGCGCTGCGGGCACGCCCAGCACCTGAAAGAAGTTGGGCGCCACCTGCCCGGAAACGATGGCCGCATCTCCGTCCGCCGCCGTCAGCGTGCCGCGCTGGAAAGAATAAGCGGCAATGTTCGTAACCAGCGGGCTTGTGCTCCAGGCGTGGGTAACGCGCACGAGCTGGTCAGAGCGGAACCACATGAATCGCCCCGCCGGTCTGACGGCAAACAGGGTGCCGGGATCGGCGTAGGGCAGTCGCACCATGGAGCGAACGGCCGGGCCAAAACCGGTGAGCAGCGCCACACTCAGCAGCACGCCGGCAAAGATGCCGAGACAGAGGGCAGGCGAGCGCAGGATGGAGTCGAGACGGGCGACGGTCTGCTCGTGATCAAATCTCTGCCATAGTGCTTCCGGAAAAGCATGCCAGCAGTGCCGCAGCACTTCCAGGCGGGTACTGGGAGTAAGCCGGTCCGATTCCGCCAGGAAGTGGAGCCAGTGGAACACTTCCTTGTCCCTCTTTTCGTGCCACTGCCGGCGCTTCTTCGTGGGCACCAGCCAGCTGGCCAGCCACAGCAGCCCGCGGCAGGAATAGAGCAAGCTCTGGGGCGGGCGCTTCATGCCGCGGCTCCCTTGCGCCGAACCGACCCGTGCTGGCTGGCCAGATGACGCAACAGCGGATAACGTTGTTGGACATTGTGCAGAGCGGTGGCGCCTTCACGGGTGAGCTTGTAGTAACGGCGGGCAGGCCGTTGGGGGCTGGCGGGCAGCTCTTCCCAGCGGGACACAATCAAGTGGTCGCGTTCAAGGCGGCGCAAGGCGGGATAAACGGTGCCGCTGGGCAAGCCGGTGACTTCCATCACGTTAAAGCCGTAATGGTGGGCCGTGCCAATACTCTGAAGTATGAGGGCCGAGGTATGCGATAGCCGCACCGCCGCGCTCATTCCGCACCATCCTGCTATGTAGGATTCTACACCTGATTACTACGAAGCCCGCATATTACCTGGCGATGCTACCCCTTTGGTGCAGCGTTCGTTTCAGCCGGCTTCAGGCGCAGAGCGACCTTATGTCGTTCTGCTTCTTGCTTAGTGGAAGTCAATGCGCTCTAGCGTGAGACTGCGGCGAACAGCTCGGAGTGCAGCAACGATTGGAAGCGAGTGTCGTCGGTGCGGAAGTGGACCTTCATGGTGGAGCCGTCGTTATCCACGGTGGTGCTGTCAATGGCCAGCTTTTCCGTGGGCGTGGCGCTCATCTTGCGATACATCATGCCCGCCTTGACCAAGTTGGCCATGGTGGCTGCCATCATGGAATCGGAAGTGAGGACGTCCATGTCGAAGTTGACGCCGTTGGAGAAGTCCATGACATAGCGGGAACCGAGCAGCCGCTGCTTCACCGCGCTATAGTCGGCCAGCTGCGAAGCCTGACCCAGAGCGGAGCGCATCATGTTCTGCGTGCCGCCCGAATCCAGCACGCTCCATACCGCCCCTGACTCGACTCCTCCCAGCATATCCGTCATCTGTGAATTGCTGCCCAGGGCGGGAGTAGCGCCATTGCGCGCGTCCAGAGCGCCCTTGACCGCGCTCATATCGCCGAACAGCAGCGTGGAATTATCGAGAAAACTCATTTCCATGCCGTTGCCCATGGGATAGAGGTAGGCGTCCTGGTAGACGACGGGCTTAATCTTGCGCAGCCGCAGATTCTTCAGCACCACCCGCGGCGAGAATTGGCCCTGGGCAATGCCTATCGTCTTCACCTGCTTGTTAGCCCGGTAGGAGACAAAAATCAGCTGCTCCACTTCTTTTTCCGGGTTGAGGCCGATGCCGCGCAGGGAAGTCTCGAACTCCTTCAGGTTTTGCGGCAGCACCTGGGCCTTGAGGGCCTGGGCAGTCGGGGAATTCTGCAGAGAGCGGTAATCCACGGAAATGATCTGTTGCACGTCGCCAGGGATCACC
>DATJFA010000450.1:0-8189 GCA_035496015.1 Terriglobales bacterium
TTCACTTTCATCTGCGTCGCGGCATGCAAAAATCCCGCGCCCGCCGCCTGCCAGTACGGTATTTGCTTGTTGGTGGTGACCAGGTAGTAGTTTTCATCGGCGCTGTGCTGGGAAGCACACCCACCCAAGAGGAAGATGACAGCCACGATCAGCAGCAGGCTGCTTCCTTTGCTTCTATTCATCATTCGACTCCTTACCAGAAAAACCGAGGTCTGCTTAAGCATCTGAGCCCAGACGAACACTCGCTGCAAAAAGCCCGCAGCACTCCTTCAGCGCCCCGGCCCGGTAAGCGCGGTCAGGAACCGGCTCTGGCACTGGTTGGCCAAGGACTGCAACTCAGAAAACTCCGGCTTCTCCCGCAGGCTGGCCCACAACGGGTCCACCTGCAGCGCCGAGGAGGAGCAGTAATTCTGCTCAATCGCGCTGCGCAACAGATCGAACGCCGCCTGCCCCTGCCCGCAGTAGCCCAACAGCGAAGCATGAAAGTATTTCATTTCCGGGTCGCGCAGCAACATCAGCGCCGGTATGGCGGCGCGCGTGGCCTGTTGCATCTCCGCCGGCCGCTGCAGGCAGGTTTGCAGCAGGTTGCCATACCAGGGCGCATCATTTGTCATGCGTTGCGCCGCCTGCCGCGCTTCCGCGATTTGGCCGGCGCGCAGCAGGATGGCGGGAGTCATATTGCGCGCGAACTCCGAGTGCGCGTCCAGGCGCACATATTGCATGGCTTTAGGGGCGCGGCCCAGTTCCAGGTCGGCAAATGCGCAGGAGCGCAGATTGTAGTTGCCCGGGTCAATGGTGAGTGCGGCATCGCATTCCTGCGACGCCGCCTCCAGCAGGCCCGCCCAGCGATACACATAGGCCACCGTGAAATGCGCATCGGCGTTGTCGGGACGGCGCTTTACCAGCGCCTCGGCCTCGCCGGCTTTGTCCAGTTCGCCCCACTCGATACGGTTGAGGGTTAAATCAGAGGCGGCCGAAATCAGGTTGGGATCCAGCGCCAGGGCACGCTCCAGGTCAGCGGTGGAGCGGTCGAAGGCCGCGTCTCCGCCATCGGAGAATGTTGCGTCGAGATAATAACGGCGGCCCAGCGCCTGCCACGCCGGCGCGTAATTGGGATCGAGCTTCACCGCTTTTTCCAGCAGGGCGATGGCTTCCTTGTTCGGCGCGGGGTCGCGCGCTATCGCCGAGCTGCGCAGGTAGAAGTCATAGGCTTGCGCATTTTTCGGGCGTGGACCCGCCCGCAGCGGAGCGCTCACCAGGCCCAGCCGGGGGATGAACTCCTGCCGCACCTGGTTGGCAATGTTCTCCTGCATCGCGGTCAGGTCACTGGCGCTGGTGGTCGCCGTTCCCTGCCAGAACACGCGGTTCGTGCGGACCTCGACCGCCTCCAGCGTCACCCGCAAAGCCGAGCCCTGCTTCAAGTAATGGCCGGTCAGAACCACGGCCACGCGCAGGTTTCGGCCGGCTTGCTGCGGATCCATTTCTGCGAGCTTGCGCGATTCCTCCAGAGGTCGCACTTCCAGCGTTGGAACATAGGTAAGCTGCGTCGCAATTTCATCCGCCAGCGCGAAGCTGAGGAAGTCCATGCCTTTGTCGCCCGTCATGTTGCGGAAGGGGATAACCGCGATGGTATTAGGCGCCCCCGAGCCGTTACGCGCGTGTTTGAACCACCAGGCGCCCACAGCGGTGAGCACCGCCACCAGCAATCCCGCCATAGCCAGAAGCAAGTAGTGGTGATACCAGCTCGGCCCCTGAAAGGTTTTGCTGGGCATTCGGGGGACTAACCCCGATTTGCGCAGCGCCGCCGGCATTAAGCCAGACTCGGTGTCTCGCTTCAGGCGCAGCAGGTCAGCGTGCAACTGGTTGGCTGTGCCATAGCGGTCTTCGCGTTTCTTCTCCAACGCCTTGCCTACAATGCGCTCGAATTCTGGGGGCAGCTCGGCGTTGAAAGCCAGGGGGGAGGCCGGCTTCTGGTGCAGGATGGCCTCCAGCGTGAGAACCACGTTCTTGCCTGCGAACGGCTTGCGTCCGGTGGCCAGCTCATAGAGCACCACGCCGAAGGAAAACAAGTCGGAGCGCGCGTCCACTTCCTCGCTGCGCACCTGTTCTGGCGACATATAGACCGCAGTGCCGGGTACTACGCCTTCCGCGGTCAGGCTGTCTTCAACCGATGAACTGGAACTGCCGTCGGGAGCGAACGCCTGCTGGGTCGGGCTCAGCTTAGCCAGGCCGAAGTCGAGGATTTTGGCCTGGCCGCGCGGCGAAACGTAAATGTTGGCCGGCTTGATGTCGCGGTGCACTATGCCTTTATCGTGCGCCGCACCCAGCCCGTCGGCCACCTGGATGCCCACTTCAAGCACCTCGTCTAACGGCAGGGGCTGGCCATGCAAGCGCTGCTTCAGGCTTTCGCCTTCCAGCATTTCCATGACGATAAAAGGCCGGCTGTCTTGCTCTTCTACCTCGTAAATAGTGCAGATGTTGGGGTGGTTTAGCGCCGAAGCCGCGCGCGCCTCGCGCAGAAAGCGCTGCAGTGCCTTGGGGTCATGCGCCAGATTGTCAGGGATGAACTTGACGGCTACACGGCGGCCCAGTTTAAGATCTTCCGCCTCGTAAACCACACCCATACCGCCGCCACCGAGTTTACGGACAATGCGGTAATGGGCAAAGACTTCGCCGATCATCGGGGAGGGTCTCCGCCCCGCCTGGCAAGCAGGCCACATGGTATGACGGACGCCGGGCGAGGGTCAACGATAGGGTTCGCCTGGGCGAACAGACTGCATCTTTCTCCAGCAGGCATTCCCGCCGCCCGTATAATCACGGCAAACCACCGCTAAGGGAACCATTTGTGAGCTCGGGTTATGCCAGCGTCCGCGATGTGGCTGTCCTGCAGCAGGCCACGCAGCTCATCCTCGCCAGCACCGACCTGGAAACCGTGCTGCACCAGGCCCTGCTGGTGGTACGCACGTATTTCGGCGCCAGCCGTTGCGCCGTCTTTCTGCTGGACGAAACGGCGCACGAGCTTTACCCCCAGACGCATCATGGGTACGAAGCGGGCGCCGCGCCCGGCCGCCTGCGGCTGCAAGGCGAGGGCACGGCTCAGCGGGCCGGCCAGACCCGCGCTCTGGTGCATCTGCGGGAGGAGGCCGCGAAGGGCGGCTGCGAGCTGGCTCTGCCGCTCCTGGTCCGCGACCAGCTGCTGGGCGTGCTCCTGCTGCTCAGCGACAATCCCGATGCGTTTCCCGAAAGCACCGTCCCCCTGCTGTCCCTGTTTGCCGCTCAAACCGCGGTGGCGGTGGAAAATGCCCGCCTGCATTCTACGGCGTTGCGCCGGCGCCGCCAAATTGAGCTGATCAACCTGATCGCCCGCACCGCCTCCTCCGCCAGCCATACGCAGCAATTCTTCTCGACCCTGGCTGATCTGCTGGGCGATGCCTTCGAGGGTGCGCGGGTGGCCATTGTGCTGCGCGGGCCGCAAGGCATCTTTGTTCCCGCGGCTTCTCCCAACGGTGAGCCCGATGTAGAGCGTTTCCGTGCATCCGCGCGCAACGGTGCCCTGGCCAAAGCCCTGGAGCAGCGCGCCGCGGTGCTGGAAGCAGACGTGGCCGCCAAGCCTGATTGGCCCACGTGTTTTGCCTATACCGGTTCGGAACTCTGCGCTCCCCTGGTCTTTTTGGGAGAGGTGATGGGCGCGATGGTGCTGGCTCACGAGCGCGCCAATTTTTTCACTGCCGATGACCGCACCCTGGCCCAGGCCGCGGCTGACGTTTGCGCCACCGCCACCAGAAATGTGCAACTCGCCGAGGAACTGCACCGGGTGGCCAATCAGGACTTCCTTACCGGCTGCCACAACCAGCGCTATTTCTATTTCGTTCTGGCGCAGGAGGTGGCGCGCGCCCGCCGCTACAACAAGCAGTTTGGCATCATCCTGCTCGACCTGCGTCATTTCCGCAAGGTGAACGCCACCTATGGCTTTGAAACCGGCGACCAGTTGCTGCACAAGGTAGCTCGCAGCCTGCAGTTGCAGCTGCGCAGCAACGACGTGCTCTGCCGCTATATGAGCGACCGCTTTGCCGTGGTGCTGCCGGAAGTTGACCGCCGAGGCGTGGACGCCGTGATGGGCAAGCTGCGTTCCGCGGTAGAAGCCATTACTCTGCCGCGCAGCACCAAGGGACTGGAACTGGCCGGCGCCGTCGTGATGTGCCCCCATGACGGCGTTACCGAAATGGATCTCGCGAATCTGCTGCAGGAGCGGCTGGAAGAGGCGAAGAGCGGGAGTGAGTAGTCCGCATCCGCAGTTCGGAATCAGACGCGGTGGCCCAGGCGGTGGCCCAGGTTCGCGCCCTGCTTTTGGGCGCTAACCTGGGATCAAGAATGCCCTCTCCAGACCGGCTCGCAAGCGCAGCCGGTCTGTTTCGCTCAGCATGACACTGCCTGAAGAGCTAGGTATGACAGTGCCTGAAAATAAGTCACCATTTGCAATTTTTCTGGCGGGCACAATGTGCTTGTGCAATTGGAAACATTAACTGACAACTGACTACTGACAACTGACTACTGCTTCTCCCGATCGTCCCGCCGCTGCAGGGTCGGACGATCGCCTTCCCCGCTCTTGTCAGTTTTGTCGGCCTTCTTGGAGCGGCGCAGGCTGGGCTGATTCTCCTTGGCAGGGCCGATAGTTTTGCGGCGATTCTCCAGGGCGGCCAGACGCGTCTTTACGTCGTCGAACTCTGAGGTGCTGACCATGTACTGATCGCGCGCCGGCAAGATGCGGGCAATCTCCTGCTGGGTCCGCTTGATGCGGTCCGGCGTTTGCGGGTGGGTGGAAAAAGCCTTGGAGAGCGTTCCCGGCTTCTTCTTCTCTTTGGCCTGGAGCTTCTCGAAGAATGTGACATAGGCCTGCGGGTCGTAGCCGCTTTTATACATGTACTGCAGGCCCAGGAAGTCGGCCTCTTCCTCAAAGCCGCGGGAGAAGCGCAAAAAGGTGAGCGGCAATCCCAGTCCGGCCGCCGAGCGTATGGCATAGCCCAGCCCGCCGCCCACGAAAATAAGCGGTATGGCAGCCAGGTTCACCATGTTGCCGCGCGTCATCTGGCGGGTGGCATGGCGGGCCGCCACGTGCGCGATTTCGTGCGACATCACCCCGGCCAGCTCCGCTTCTTCGTCCGCCGCCAGCACCAGTCCAGAATTCACGTAGAAAAATCCGCCAGGCAGGGCGAAAGCGTTGACCTCGTCGGAATCCACCACCTTGATGGTGAAAGGCACTTTGGCGTCGGAGTTGCGCACCAGGTTCTGCCCCACGCGGTTCACGTACTCGCTGACCACCGGGTCGCTTACCATCTTCACGCTGGACTCGATCATGGCGGCATACTGCTTGCCCATGGCCACTTCTTTCTCGATGGAGTACCAGTTGCCCAGGCCTTTGCCGCCCATGCCGCGGTCGCCGATGGCGTTCACGTCATCCTTGCTGCCGGCCTTGACCTTGGGCTGCTTCTGCTGCGGAGCAGGTGGTGCAGGCGTCGGCTGGCTTTGAGCGGCAGGCGCGGACGCTTGCGGCTGCTGCGTCGTCTGGGAAGCACCGGAAGGGGGATTGGGTTCGCTCTGGCCGAAAGCTCTGGGAACGAACTGAACGCAAAGCCCCAGAACAAGCACGCATACTAGTGTGCGAAACTTCATGGCTCACTCCTGCAGGGCGGCTCTAACAAAATTATAGGGGTTTCATGGGGCGGAATTTCAGTGACGCTCGTCACGAAGGACGATGGGACAACCGGGCTACGGAGCTGAGTTCAGGCCTGTGGGCCGGTCGGCTGCGGGACGCAACTGCGGGCGCTTTCGGTGGTGAGATTCCCGCACTTTGAGGATTTCCACTCGGCTGGCCTGCCACTCCCCCTTGCCATCCTGGCTGGCTGTCACCCGTACTTCAGCGCCTTCCTTCAGGCTCCGGAAGGGATCCTTAGCCCGCAAGCGCACAGGCACGCTGCCGGCATACAAGACCTGGGCGTGGGAGACCTCGGCGCGGCGCAAGTTACCGTTACGGCCGGCCACGTAAATCCAGCCCTGGGTAGGTTCGCCCGCGGGCGCATGAACTATGACCCCGCGGAAGGTGCCGGAGATTTCTGCCGCAAGGGGCAGCAGCAAAGCAAACAGCAGTGCCACCAGCAGGAGTGCCAACCGCCTCATGGCCAGATAAGATGCTGCTCTCACTGCATTTCGCCGCCTGAGGGCCTTCCCCGGCCTCAGTCGTAGTATTCCAGCCCCAGGTGCGTGATCAATTCTTCCCCACGCAGGTAGCGCAGTGTGTTCTTCAGCTTCATCAACTGGATAAACAGGTCATGCTCGGGGTAAAGTCCAGGCACCGTCATCGGCGACTTGAAGTAAAAGCTCAGCCACTCCTGGATGCCACGGCAGCGCAACTCCGAAGTGCGCTGCGCCAAGTCCAGGAACAGCACCAGGTCGAGCACGATCGGCGCCGCCAGGATGGAGTCGCGGCACAGGAAATCGATCTTGATCTGCATCGGATAGCCGAGCCATCCGAAGATGTCTATGTTGTCCCAACCCTCTTTATTATCACCGCGTGGCGGATAATAGTTAATGCGAACCTTGTGATACAAACTGCCGTAGAGCTCCGGGTATAGCTTGGGCTGCAGAATGTGCTCCAGAACCCCCAGCTTGGATTCCTCCTTGGTCTTGAAGGAGCCGGGATCGTCCAGCACCTCGCCGTCGCGGTTGCCCAGGATGTTGGTGGAAAACCACCCGCCCAGGCCCAGCATGCGAGCTTTGAAACCAGGTGCCAGGATGGTTTTGAGGAGTGTTTGACCGGTCTTGAAGTCTTTGCCGCAAATGGGCGCCTCGTTGCGCCGTGAAAGCTCCAGCATTACCGGCAGGTCTACGGTGAGGTTAGGCGCGCCATTGGCGAAAGGCACCCCTTCCGAGAGCGCTGCGTAGGCGTAAATCATTGAGGGTGCAATGGATTCATCGTTCTTGGCCAGCGCTTTCTCAAACGCTTCCACCGATTCATGCGCCCGCCCCGGCTGCAGGAAGACCTCGGTGGAACCGCACCAGATGATGATCAGCCGTTCCGCCCCGGAGCTTTTGCGGAAGTCGCGGATATCCTCGCGCACCTGCTCGGCCAATTCCATCTTGTTCTTGCCCTTCTTCACGTTAGGACCGTCCAATTTTTTGACGTAGTCGTGGCTGAACACCGCCTTGCGCGGCTTCACCGACTGCAGAAAGGGCTTGATCTGATCGAGCAGGCTTTTTTCCAGCACGCCCGCTTTGCTGGCGGCGGCGTACATGTCGTCTTCGAAAATATCCCAACCAGTGAAGACCAGTTCATTGAGGCCGGCCAGGGGCACGAACTCGCCAATTTTTGGAGAACGGCCGTCGGTGCGCTTGCCCAGCCGCACCGTGCCCCACTGCGTGAGAGAGCCTACCGGCTGCGCCAGGCCGCGGCGCACAGCTTCTACGCCGGCCACAAAGGTGGTGGCCACCGCTCCCATACCGGGGATCATGACTCCCAATTTGCCTTTTGCTGGCCGGATTTCGCCGGGCTGCGCTTTCTTTTCTGCCCCTGGTTTTGCACTACTCTGCCGCGTGGCCATCAGTGCCGTCCTATAGAAATGAAATTATGTCGGGAAACAAACCAACAATCTTCTCGTATTTGCCGGGGGTTGGCAACTTACACTGTGACTTGCGCGCGTGATACAAGCGGCACACGGAGAAAATGTGGCTGAAAACGTTGTATTGATTACTGGATCCTCCAGCGGCATTGGCCTGCTGACCACGGTGGAGCTGGCGCGCGCCGGATTTCGCGTGATTGCCAGCATGCGTGATCTGGGCCGGCGCCAGCGTCTGGACGACGCTGCTGCAGCTGCCGGCGTGGGCAAGAACATTGACGTTCGCCGCCTGGACATTACGGAATTCGACGGCATTCCTGAATTCATCGCACAGCTTGAGCGCGATTATGGACGCCTGGATGTGCTGGTGAACAATGCCGGCTTTGCCATGGCGGGCTTCGCGGAAGACCTGCTGCTGGAGGAACTTCGCCAGCAGTTTGAAACCAATTTCTTCGGTGCGGTGGCAGTCAGCAAAGCGGCGCTGCCCATCATGCGGCGCCAGCGCAGCGGGCACATCATCATGGTGTCCTCGATTGGCGGACGCATTTCCGCGCCGGTCATCGGCGCTTATGATTCCTC
>DATJFA010000451.1:0-3124 GCA_035496015.1 Terriglobales bacterium
TGCTGCGCCACGATGGCCGCGTGCAGCGCGGAAATGAGATTTGAATGGTCGGCAATATCCCCAATTACCACCGGCGCCAGGGCCATGGAAAACAGGTTCACGAAAAGGTAGTACAAGCCCAGGGCGGTGGCATGCCCCTCCTCGGGGATCAAGTCATGGATGGTGGCGGTCACCGGACCGTGATACCAGCTCAGGAAGAAGGCGCCCAGCCCGAAGAGGACGACGAAATGCGCCCGCTGAGCGGTATGCAGCGCGCCATAGATGAGGGGCGCGGCCAGCAGGAATCCAACCGGGATCGTGCAGGCGCGGCCCCAGGAGGCCCGGCGCGCCAGCCAGTCGGAAAGCGTTGCTCCCGCCGCCACCCCGAGGCCCCCGCACACAATCACGGTTACACCCAGCACAATTCCTGCCTGGCCGGCGCTGAATCCTTTGTATTCCTCCACCAGTTCCGGTCCCCACACCACGTAGGCATAACCGGCGAAGCTGCTGAACCATCCCGCCAGCAGCATGGTCACATAGGCGGGAACCCGCGCGAGGCCGCGCAGAGGGAAGCGCTGCTCGCTATGTTGATGAACTCCTTCCGGCAAACGCAGAGCTGCGAACGCCAGCAGCACACCCGGCACACCCACCAGGAAGAAGGCGACTCGCCAGCCGAAATACTGCGCCATGATCCCGCCCAGAGCTATGCCGATGGCTCCGCCGGCAAACATGCCGATATCGAAAACGCCCTGCACCCGGGCGCGCATCTCGCGGGGAAAATTGGCCGTGACCATGGCGGCTCCGGCGGGCGCGTAGGCGGCCTCGCCCACTCCCACCAGCGACCGGGCCAGCAGCAGGGAGCGGAAGGAAGTCGCCAGTCCGCTCAGGAACGTGGCCGCGCTCCAGAACAGCACGCCCGCGCTTACCACTTTGCGCCGCGAAGTGCGGTCTGCCAGCATGCCCAACGGCAGGCTTCCCACCGAAAGTACAACGGTGAACGCTGTGGCCAGCGAGCCGAACTGCAGGTGGGTCAATCCAAAATCATGCCGCAGGAAGGGGAATAGAGGGAAGATGGCCTGGCGGTCAACATAATTGACCAGGTTGATGAGGGCCAGGACTCCCAGCACCCGCCACTGCCGGCCCATAAATCTGCCGGGACCCACCGAAGCTGGGCCTCCCTGGGGTACGAAAATACGGTGACTTGCAGCGGGCAAAACTTCCGACATCTGCACAGCCTATGCTGTTCGCCTGCTCACGGCAACGGCAAGGCTCGACGCTTGGCGACAATCCATGAGTTCGCGGGACAGCAGAGAGGCTGGGCGGGAGAACGGCCTCACTCTGGGGCCGGGCGGCTTGATCCCGCATGTGGATCATTCCCCGGAGCCGTGGAAACGGCTGATCGGCTTCTCCCTCTTATCACAATGGAGTGTGATAAGAGCTTGTAAGTCACTGAAAATGAGGATGGTTATTATCCGCTTAGCTCCCCCATCGGCCCCTTGAACCACTATTTTCCGCCGTTCGCTACAAAGCGATTCGGCTGGCAGCTAAACCGGGCAACAATATGTAGCGTTTTTAATCAGGGAATAAGTGTATCTTGCAAGTCCTTGACTCTCAACGATTCACAAAGCATACCAGGGAAGGTGAGGCTATGAGCACTTCGACGCATCCGGTGTCCGGCAACCAGCTCGTTCAGATCACCTCAGTAGAAGACATGATCCGCCAGCGCGTGGCGGAAGAACGGGCCCGCCTGGAGCGGGAAGCCGGCATTGTCCAAAAAGAGGCGCATCACTTCCATAAGCCCATCGAGCGCCCCTTCACCGCCGACCAGCGCCACCGCACCACCCTGCTGTTCGGTGGCCTGACCTGGAAACACGAAAAGCTGGTCCACGGCGCCCTCGAAGGCCTGGGCTACCGCTGCGAAGTCGTGCCTACGCCCGACGTAAAGGCCTTTCAGCTGGGCAAGGAATACGGCAACAACGGCCAGTGCAATCCTACTTATTTCACGGTCGGCAACCTGGTGCAGTACCTGCAAACGCTGGAGGAGGGGGGACAGAAGCGTCAGGACCTGATTAACAACTACGTGTTCCTCACCGCCGGCGCCTGTGGCCCGTGCCGCTTCGGCATGTACGAATCCGAGTACCGGCTGGCCCTGCGCAATGCCGGCTACGACGGCTTCCGCGTGCTCCTGTTCCAGCAGTCCGGCGGCCTGAACCAGGCGGAGGCGGAAGCCGGCTTGGACATGAACCTGGACTTCTTCCTCAGCATCCTCAACGGGCTGAACATGGGCGACGTGATCAACGAACTGGCCCACCAGGTGCGCGCTTTCGAACTCAACCCTGGCGACACCGACGCCGTGCTCGACGAAGTGATTGACTACATGCACGAGGTGCTCAAGAAGAAGTCGCCCTGGAGCGTGGAAGCCAAGCTGGGCAAGTTCGCCGGCAAGCTGCCCGCCAAGGCGGCGGTGGAGTACCTGGGCAAATTCCTGGAGCAGCTCTACAGCGACGATTACGTCGAGGCCTTGCACCACTGCCGCGACCGCTTCGACTCCATCCCTGTGGATCGGCTCAAGGTGAAGCCCATCGTGAAGATTACGGGCGAATTCTGGGCCCAGACCACCGAAGGCGACGGCAACTTCAATATGTTCAGCTTCCTGAACAAGGAAGGGGCTCAAATTATCGTCGAGCCCATCGCGACCTGGATCAACTACCTGATTCACCAGGTCATTCAGAAGGGTCGCGACCGCCGCGGCCTCGAAGAGGGCGCGGTCATGCCCGCGGCCTGGCGCATTGATAAACATGCCAAGATCGAGTGGGCTTACCGCAACAAGCAGCTCAAGCTGAAGGCGGCGGAGAAGATCTTCGCCCGCGAGTACCACAAGATCATCGAGGCCCTGGGCGGCACCGCGCACAAGCTGGTCAACCAGTATGAACTGCAGCGCGTGGGCCATCCCTACTACAACACCCGCGCAGAGGGCGGCGAAGGCCACCTCGAGGTCGCCAAAAACATTTACTACACCAACCACGAACTGGCCCACATGGTGCTCTCGCTCAAGCCCTTCGGCTGCATGCCTTCCACGCAGTCTGATGGCGCGCAGTCGGCCGTGGTGGCGCATTACAAGGACATGATTTACCTGCCCATCGAG
>DATJFA010000452.1:0-3271 GCA_035496015.1 Terriglobales bacterium
GCGCAGCCTCCAGCGCCGAAGGTTCCAAGGAGTTACGCCGGCGGGTAGAGGGACTGCCGCGGAACCGCTTCATCGTGCTCTATTGCGGGTGCTGCCCCTGGAGCCATTGCCCGAATGTACAGCCCGCGTACAAGGAACTGCGGTCTATGGGCTTTCGGAACGTGAGAGTGCTCTACATTGAGAGCAATTTTGGGGCAGACTGGGTGGATAAGGGATACCCGGTAAGCAAGGGACAATAGAAATCTTCGGGGCCAGCAGGCGGTATTTTGAACAGCAAACATCTCTTCATCGTTGGCGCGGTGGTGGTGGTAGCGGCCACCTTGTATTTCGGCACACGGAATATCAGCGACCTGCCCAGCTTCGGGATTAACTCGGGCCAGCATATGCCGGCTCCGCAGGTGACACTCACCGACCTGAGCGGGCAGAAACTGGATCTGGCCAGCTACAAGGGAGAGGTGGTGCTGGTGGACTTCTGGGCCACGTGGTGCGACCCGTGCCGGGCAGAGATCCCGCACTTTGTTCAATTGCAGGATAAGTACCGCAATCAGGGATTTCGCGTGGTGGGAATCTCCATGGACGACGGACCTCGCCCGGTGCGCGAGTTTTACGGACAGTACCGGATGAACTATCCCGTGGCGATGGGCAATGCCAAGGTAGCGGAGCGGTTTGGAGGCGTGCTGGGGCTCCCGGTGAGTTTCCTGATCGGACGCGACGGGCGCATCTATGCGCGGCACGTGGGCGAGACCGAAACTTCCGTGTTCGAATCCGAGATTAAAGAGTTGCTGGCGCGGCCGGCGGCGGCACCAGGATTGTGAAAATATTGCATTCGGCAGTCAATCAACTAAGCATTTCCTTCCCTTGTATCCGCTACTAATTGTCTGAGTTTTGGTGGTTGTCCGAAACACTTCCGCGTGCCCTGCATCGCCTGCTCGGAGCTTGCCGACGGGAACCTTGTGTTTTGTCAGTGGAACTCCCTGGAGCATCATCGGCAGTGCCATCAAACGCGGGGTCTTTCGACTCGGCGCGGGATTGGTTCGCCCGCGCCTCACTCAAGATGACATTGTCTGAAATGTATTGCGTTTAGCGGAGCAGCTCACGCGTGAGGTTGGCAGCGGAGGTATCGTTTCGCGGGCGGGGGCGCCCGCGCCACAAACGCAGTGATTCTTCGGTCATGCGATGACCCAAGGTCCTTCGCTTTGCTCCATGGGCGTTCCCTCAGGATGACAGAAGCAACAATTGTGTTTTGGAGCGACACCACCCGCTGAGCGCAATCGTTTCGCTGGCGCCGGCGCCCGCGCCGCAAGCGCAGCGGTTCGGGTAAAGCCCTGGTGCAAACACTGGCATTGAAGGCCGGAACTCCTGGAAGCTTATTCAGCGACGCGAACCAATGCAGGGGTCCTTCGACTGCGCGGGTTGATTCGCAAGCGAATCAGCCCGCTTCGCTCAGGATGACAGGCGGGAGAGGGTGTGATGGTGCGCGCAAGATCCCTTCCTGGCGGAAGGTGGCGAGGGCGAGACTTGGCGTGGAGGACTGCCGTGAAGGGCCCGGAGTTGAAGCTGGTATATTGTATCCATAGAATGCCCACTGAATTTATGTCCCCTAAAACACCTCAACAACCCCCGGGTGTCACGCGCCGGCAATTCGGCAAGCAGGCGGCATTCGCAAGCCTGAGCGCCGCGCTGGCGGTCACGCCGGCGGCAGGCCAAGCGGACACGGCTAGTTCTTCTGAAAAAGAAACACACGCGCCCGACGATATTGAAGCCCGCTACCAGCAGGTGATCCGGCGCTATGGCGAGCGCTTGTCGGAAGAGCAGCGCAAGCGGGTGCGAAAAATTCTGGCCTACAACGAAAAGCTGCTGGCGCCGATTCGCAGCTTTCCCCTGGACAACGGGCAGCCGGCGGCGACGGTGCTGAAGTTTTACGAAGATGCGGAAGCCACGCCTCGGGCGAGTGCCGGCGTGTCACGGCGGCCTTCCGGCCAGAAAGGGAAAGAATAAGCTTGCTGAGCGACGACATTCTCTACCTTTCCGTACGCCAGCTGGGCGAGCGCATCCGGCGGCGGCAGCTTTCTCCGGTGGAGCTGGCGGAGAGCTACCTGGAGCGCAGCCGCAGGCTTGGCCCGCAATACAACGCCTACGTCACCATCACGACCGAGCTGGCGCTGGAGCAGGCGCACGCCGCCGAACGAGAAATCAAAAGCGTACACTACCGCGGGCCGCTGCACGGTGTGCCCTACGCGGTGAAAGACCTGGTGGCGGTGAAGGGATATCCCACCACGTGGGGCGCACGGCCCTACGCGAAGCAGGTATTCGACTACAACGCCACCATCATCGAGCGGCTGAACCGGGCGGGCGCGGTGCTGATTGGCAAAGCGGCCATGATCGAGCTGGCGGGCGGCCTGGGCTACGAATCGGCCAACGCGGCATTCACCGGGCCGGCCAAGAACCCATGGAACCCGCAATATTGGACCTGCGGGTCCTCGGCGGGCTCGGGAGCGGTGGTGGCGGCGGCGCTGGCGCCCTGGGCGCTGGGCTCGGATACACGCGGCTCCATCATTTGTCCTTCGGCGTGGTGCGGCATAGCAGGCATGCGGCCCAGTTTTGGCCGAGTGAGCCGGCACGGCGCCATGGCCATCGCCTACACCATGGATAAGCTCGGTCCCATGGCGCGCACGGCCGACGATTGCGGGCTGATCCTTTCGGTGATTGCGGGGCATGATCCCGAAGACCACGATTCCCTGCCCTCGCGGCTGGCGGCATTCCCTTATGCGGCGGCGCCGCCGGCTTCCGGAGCGCTGCGAGTGGGGAAACTGACCAATGTGTGGAACAAGATGGACCCGGGGCTGGAGCAGGCGGTGGACGACGCCTTGAAGGTGCTGGAGCGCGCCGGGGCCAAAGTTGACGACGTGAAGGCGCCGGAGGGCCCCTACGAGGAGGCAGCGGAACTGACCATCCTGATGGAGGCGGCGTCGTCTTTTCAGGAGTTGATTCACTCCGGGCGATGCGCGGAACTGGATGACCCCCTGGGGCGAATTAATGGCTATGTGAGCGAGCAGTTTACCGCTCCCGAGTATCTGCAGGTACAGCGAGTGCGGCTGGAACTGCAGCGGCAAATTGACCGGCTGTTTGACGATTTCGACGTGCTGGCCACGGCGGGGCAGTCCACGGCGGCGGCGCCGCTGAAGGCGCCTCCCGACGATGGCACGGAAGAGCCGCTGGAGCGGCGCGCGCCGGACGGCATTTCCAGCCTGTGCGGGCTGCCGGCCCTGAC
>DATJFA010000453.1:0-10983 GCA_035496015.1 Terriglobales bacterium
GGGTGGCGGGGTCGGTGCCCTTGAGCGACGATTCCGGGGTAAAGCCCAGATCGCCGCCGTTGCCCGCCGTTTCCGGGTCCTCCGAGTAGTTCATGGCCAGGGTGGCAAAGTCCTCGCCGCTGTCCAGTCGGTTCACCAGCATCTGGATTTTTTTGCGGGCCTCGGCATCGTTGCGCGCCTTATCGTTCTTGAGGTTGTGCACCTGCGGGTTGGGCGTGCAGGTGACCAGGATGTGGGCCAGGTGATATTGCGGCTCAATGAGGTTGAACTCCGCCTTGTGCGCGTTGTAGTAGCTGGTGATGTCCTGATCGGTGATGTTGATTTTCGAGGTGATCTCGCGGTTGAGGACCTTGTCCACGGTCAGGCTGCGGCGCAGGTCGCGCTTGAAGTCGTCGAGGGTGATTTTTTTGTCCTGCAGGCGCTTGTTGAATTCTTCCTGGGTATAGGGCGCCTTGATCTCGTTGAGGCGGCGGTTGACTTCCTCGTCGGTGGCCAGCAGGCCGAGTTTTTCCGCGCGCTGCATGAGGATTTCGTCGTCAACCAACTGGCGCAGGATGCTGAGGCGCAGGCTTTCCGCCTGCTCGCCGCTGGGCGACTGGGGCGCGCCGGCGGTCTGGTTATCGAAATACTTCTGCACTTCGGCGCGGGAGATGTCGCGGCCGTTGACGCGGGCCATCACGTCAGGACCGGCGCCCCGCTTCTGGCAGGCGGAAGAAACGAGCAGGGCGGCAGCGACCAGGATGGCGGGCAACAGCGTGCGGGCAAGCGGTGAGTTGGTCTTCAAATTTCCTCCACGAACCATGAGACCGAGCTGAGTCCTTCTGCTGGCCCAGACTGACGATTCGACCTGCTGCTGCGGAACAAAACGGCTGGAATGGTCCCAACTGCCGGAATGGCCCTTTAACTCCCCGGATGATTCGCGGCCGGCGCCGGTTTGGGCTGGGCCGCCGGAGCGGGCTGGGGCGGAGGCTGCACGCCCGCATCCTGCAGGGCGCGATCAATGGTTGCCCGCAGCTCCGGCGGCGGCACCGCGCCATCCAGCTTCTGACCGTTGATGAACAAAGTGGGCGTGGCGTTCACGCCCAGCTGGTCAGCTTCGCGCATGGAGGCCCGCACCGCATCCGAGTTCTGCGCTTTCACGCAGGCCTGCAGCTTCGGCTCATCCAGCTTGTATTTTTGGCCCTGCTGCTGGGCCACCTGGTCGAGATTGGTGAACTGCTGCGCCAGCGTGGTCTTCTGGTCGCCGTTGATCTCGTTGCGGTGGGCGTGCACGTAATCGGCGAAGTCCCAGTAAGCCTGATCGTTCTGCGAGGCCAGGCAGTTGGCGTCCACGGCGGCGTGCATGGCCCAGGGGTGGATTTCGATGAGAGGGTAATCCTTGTAAATGACCCGCACCTTGTCTTTGTACTGCTCGAAGACGCCAGGGAACATGGTTTCGTGCATGCGGGCGCAGAAGGGGCACTCGAAATCGTCGTAGTTGACGATGGTGACCTTGGCGTCCTTGTTGCCGCGCACCGGCCGGCCGCTGACGTCAATTTTCTTCATCAGGTCGGCGTAGGGATCCTTGGTCAAATCCAGTTTGGTGAAGCGGACCAGCGATTTGTTGTCCTTGGAGAGCAGGAACTCGTGCGTCTGCTTGCGCGCGCCCTCGGTGAAGGTGAGGACCACCTTGTCGTAGTTGGGGAATTCGCTGGGCTCGCGCTTGCCCAGGGTGATCTGCACCCCGGCGGGGACGTTGTAGTAGGCGCGCACCTGGCGCTCCACGCGCCGGGTGACGTCCTGATCCACGGATTGAGCTGTGCAGCCCAGGCACAGCAATAGCAGGGCAATGAAGCCGCGTCGCACAAAAAGCACTAAAAACCGCCTGTACACGGGAATAGGCAGATTATCTCACGAGAGGCGGGGGTTCCGCATTTTGGCTTCAGATTCACCACGGAGCACGGAGGCACGGAGGAGTTTGAAGGTTTCGATATCCAGCTTTAAGTTCTTGTGGGGCCGGGGCTAAAGCCCGATTCGTATCAGGCCCGTTCTGGCACGGCTGAAAAGCCGTGCGCTTCCACAGGGGAGCAGGTCGGTAGTCAACAGGGTCCGGGAACGTGGTACAAACAGCGGATGGCTGGTCGCTCTGCCGAGCCTGATGCCGGTAAACGCTCGCGCAATCTCTACGTTTTCGGCGCTACCTCGTTTTTCAACGACACCGCCACCGAGATGGCGTACTGGATATTGCCCGCCTTCCTGCTGACCATTGGAGCGGGTCCAGCCAAGCTGGGGCTGATTGAAGGGATAGCGGAGAGCGTTTCCTCATTTGCCAAGCTCTTTTCCGGTCTGCTCACCGACCGTGTCGGGCCGCGCAAGCCGCTGGTGGTTGCCGGATACACGGTGGCCAATGTGCTGAAGCCGGTGCTGGCCGTGACCACAGCCTGGTGGCAGGTTCTGTTGGTACGGTTTGGCGACCGGCTGGCCAAAGGCGTACGTGGCGCGCCGCGCGACGTAATGCTGGCGGAATCGGTGCCGCAAGAGAAGATTGGCTCCGCTTTCGGCCTGCTGCAGGCCATGGATTCTGCCGGCGCTATCGCGGGGCCTGCGGCGGCATTGTTCCTTCTGGGCTACTTCAGTTTCCGCGGCGTGTTCTGGGCAGCAGCGGTGCCGGGCGCGCTGGCGATTCTGATAGCGATTTTCGGCATTCGCGAGACCGGAGGCCTGCGGGGTCGAGGTACTTCCGCACCAGGAGCTGAAGTTAAGGTTCCGCGAGTGGATGGAACGGCAGCCGTGGCGGCCATACCAGGAGAGAAGAGTTCGCGCCTGCCCGCCGGCTTCTACTACCTGCTGTTTGCGGTGGGGCTGTTCTCGCTAGGAAACTCCAGCGACATGTTCCTGGTGCTGCGGGCGCACGATGCGGGCATAGCCACGCGGCACGCGCCCCTGCTCGGGTTGGTGTTCAACGTTACCTATACGGCCGTGTCGTGGCCCGCCGGCCGTCTGGCCGACCTGGTCTCCAAGCGCGCGATTGCAGCCGGAGGCTACCTGGTGTTCGCCGCGGTGTATTTCGTTTTCGCGCTGGCGCCCTCGGCGCATGCATTGTGGGCAGCCATGGCCTGCTACGGGCTGTTTTATGCGCTGACCAATCCGGTTTTGCGCGCCCTGGTAGCGCAAACCGCTGGCGCGGAAATGCGCGGACGCGCCTTCGGCATCTTCTTCTTCGTAACCAGCGTGGCCGCGCTGCTTGCCAGTGTCATAACCGGGGAGCTGTGGAAGTACTACGGCGCGCGATTGCCGTTCTACTTGTCGGCAGGTTTGGCGGCAATAGCTGCGGGAATGCTGCTTGTGGGCATCTTCTTGGAAGGGGAGCAGAAGCAGTCAGCAGTTAGCGATTAGCCCCTCAAAATTTGTTTCTAGAGAGGAAATCAGTACTCAGCAGTCCATAAGCTGGCGTCAATTTTCTCTTGACCGTTTCTGCCCGGCGCAGGCTAGCTTCTACCCACGGCTCAGACAAGCCGTTACGAAAGCAGGTGCCGTCCGCTAAAGGGGACTCGTTTTGTTCCACTGGGGCCTTCCCAGCACTTCCGTGCTGGGCTTTACTATGACGCCCCTGAAGGGGCTGAAGTGAGGCGGTCTGCCACTGGGTCTACTATCTTGAACTCCACTCGGGTCGATCGGGTTTCTCGGGACTTCCGAGTGTGTGTGAGAACGTTCTTTCGCCCCGCTGGGGCTATGAATTTAATCCACCTTGAAAATCCGGCCTAATTGCCACCGACCGAGACTGTTTGCTCGTCCGCGACGGCAGCGCCCCGCTTTCGCAGAATCACGAAGAGAAGGATTTGCACCGCCAGGGCCGAGGCACTATCCAGGTAAACGTCGTGAATCGCGCCGGTGCGCGAAGGTAGGAAGGTCTGGTGCCATTCGTCCAGGCTGGCTACGGCGGCGGTCATAAAAAAGGCAATGACTGACCAGGACAAAGCCCAGGCTACGGCGCGGTAAGAGCCCAGCGTTGCCCGCCAGGCGCGGAACAGGAGCCAGCTCAGGATGCTGTAGCCGGTAACGTGTCCTACCTTGCGCAACACAATGTTGGCCACGCTTACGCCCGAGGCATTGACCGGCCCAAAGAACGAAGCCAGCAACTGGTACAAGACATGGCCGGTGTTCTGGGCGGACAACCAGGGAGTGGACTCGATGGCGATCAGGATGAGCCACAGTATGGCGGCGGTCCATTCGCGCCAGGGAAAGCTGTTGGAGGCAGGATTCTTCACGGGGCTCTAAATGGTTACTGATTCAGAATAGCACTTGCGGGAAGCACTCAGCAGTCAGCATTGAGCACTCAGCCGTTTAGTGTATTGCCAAATCAGGAGCGGCATCCGGGCCGGGCGGGCTGAGTGCCGACGGCTGAATGCTGAGTGCTGATCTCCCTACTCCAGCCGGTAGTTCGGGGCTTCGCGGGTGATGATCACATCGTGCACGTGGCTCTCGCGCAGACCCGCCATGCTGATGCGCACAAAACGCGCCTTCTGCTGCAATTCGGATATGCTGCCCGAGCCGCAATAGCCCATGCCGGAGCGCAGGCCGCCGACGAGTTGGGTGACAATCATGGAGATTGAGCCCCGATAAGGCACGCGCCCTTCAATGCCCTCAGGAACCAGCTTGGCCAGCCGGTTTTGGTCGCCCTCTTCAGTGGCCATGCCGGTGGAAGCCTCGCTGCCGTCCAGTTGCTGAAAATAGCGCTCAGCTCCCGCGGAACCGGCGGCCATGGCGCCCAGTGAGCCCATGCCGCGATACTGCTTGAAGGAGCGGCCCTGGTAGAGGATGGTTTCGCCCGGGCTCTCGTCGGTGCCGGCGAACAGCGAGCCGATCATGACCACGCCTGCGCCTGCAGCCAGCGCCTTGGTGACGTCGCCGGAATACTTGATGCCGCCATCGGCGATGATGGGGATCTGGGCATCGCGTGTGGCCCGGTAAGCTTCGGCGATGGCAGTGATCTGCGGCACCCCCGCGCCGGTGACGATGCGGGTGGTGCAGATGGAGCCCGGGCCAATGCCTACTTTGATAGCGTCAGCGCCGCTGCGCGCCAGTTCGCAGGCGCCGTCAAAAGTGGCCACGTTGCCGGCCAGCAGGTCCACTTCGGGCAACTTGGACTTGATGGTCTTCACCGCCTCCAGCACCAGCGACTGATGGCCATGAGCGCTGTCAATGGCCAGCACATCCACCTTGGCCTTCACCATTTCCTGGGCCCGCTCCAGATAATCGCCGGTGGCGCCAATGGCTGCGCCCACCCGCAAGCGCCCATGCGAGTCCTTGGCGGCATTGGGATACTTCAGTTTTTTCTGGATGTCCTTGACCGTGATCAGGCCCTTGAGATTGTACTTGTCGTCCACCACCAGCAGTTTTTCCACTCGGTGCTTGTGCAGGATGCTCTCGGCTTCTTCCAGGGTGGTGCCGACCGGCACCGTAATGAGGTTTTCCCTGGTCATCACCCTGTTGATGGGAACGTCGGTGCGAGTTTCGAAGCGCAGGTCGCGATTGGTGAGAATGCCGACCAGTTTCTTGTTCTTGGTGATGGGGACGCCGGAAATCTTGTATTGGCGCATGACTTCCAGGGCATCGGCCACCTTGTCGTCGGGCGACATGGTGATGGGGTCCACAATCATGCCGCTTTCCGAGCGCTTAACCTTGTCCACCTCGTTGGCCTGCTGCTCGGGAGTGAGGTTGCGATGGATGATGCCCATGCCGCCCTGCTGGGCCAGGGCGATGGCCATGCGCGACTCCGTCACCGTATCCATAGCGGCGCTGATGATGGGAATGTTAAGAGTAATGTTGCGCGTGAGCCGCGTCTGCGTGTTCACCGTGGCCGGGGTCACGTCGGAACGGGCGGGCAGGAGCAACACGTCGTCGAAAGTAAGCGCCTCAGGCACCGGAAAATGAATCATGGAGGTTTTCTCGCGGAAAAGTTCATTCTAAAGAAGCAGCAATTTAGCCGCAACTTGGCAAGCAGGAATCTTTGCACCGCGTGGTAGCTTAGGCGGGTGCAATCGGCAAAACTAGGCGCGCAGTTCTGGTGGCTGGTTGCCGCCGTGTTGCTGACCGCCGCCATGCTGCTCGGCCGTTTTGGAATGGGCACCTACAGCCTGGCCGCACTGGCACTGGTAGCGCTGGCGCTGGTTGCGTGCGCACTGGCTCTCAACCTTCCCGACTCCGGACTGATGGCGCCGTCGGTAGCCAGAGGTCGAGGACTGCGGGTGGGATTGGGCCTGATTTTCCTGCTGCACATTGGCTTGGGCGTCGCCAGCCTGCGCTGGACGCCCCCGCAGCGCGTGGATGTTTATCTGTTTCAGCAGGATGCTGCGGCCGCATTGTTGCATGGGACCAATCCCTACAGCATCACACACCAGAACCTCTACGGCCGCGAATCCTCATTTTTCTATGGCCCAGGCGTGGTGAAGGGCGGCCGCGTTGATTTCGGTTTTCAGTATCCTCCACTCAGCCTGCTCGCCGTTCTACCGGCGTATTTGCTCGGAGATCTGCGGTACACCTACATCGCCGCTCTGCTGTCAATGGCGGCGCTGCTGGCGCGAATTTGCTTACGCCCGATCACCCTATTGGCAGTCATTCTGCTCCTGCTGAGTCCGGTCACCTTTTACGTTTTGTCCCGAGGCTGGACTGAGCCACTGGTTCTTTTTCTCTTATGCTGGACATGCTTCGCGGCGGCGCGCCGCAGTCGTTGGCTTCCGGTTGCACTGGGACTGTTCTTCGCATCCAAGCAGTACACGGTGCTGGCTGTACCGCTCGCCGCATTCCTCGTTGCGCCGTTCAGTTGGAGAGCTTACTTACGGCTGCTGGCGGCAGCGGGCATCGTTGCCGCAGCAGTCACCGCTCCCTTTGCAGTCTGGAATTTCCATGATTTCTGGCTGGGCGTTGGGACCTGGCAGCTTATTCAACCTTTTCGCCCTGATGCCCTGAGTTTTTCTGTGTTGGCTGCCAGGATGGGGCTGCCGCGGATTTCACCGATCCTTGTGATTGTGGCTGCAGAGGCGGCGACGGCCTGGACCCTTCTTAGAATTCGTCCGCGGGCGGGCAGGTTTGCCGGCTCTCTGGCTCTGGTAATGCTCGTTTTCTTCTGTCTCAACAAGCAGGCTTTCGTAAACTATTATTTCCTTGTGATCGGCGCGATGTTGCTGGCTGCGGTTTTGCACGAAGTCCCACTTGCGGGCTGTGCCGGCAGCAGCAGTTGAGCGGCAATGCTTCTGCTGCCCTTTAGTCAACCGATGGAACAGCGCAAAAATCGCCGCCGCAATCCTTTGCTGTATGCAGTGTTGCTGACGGTCGCCGTCGCGCTGCTGCTGCTGAGCGTCGGCCTGATCGGGCACGCCCCATCGCACAATGACTTCGTGGAGTATTGGGCGGCGGCGCGGGTGCTGCTGGCGGGAGGCAATCCCTATTCTCCAGCCGCCATCCTGGCCGCGGAGACGCCTACTGGCTTTGCCGGCAAGCGGCCCCTGCTCATGTGGAATCCGCCGTGGGCGCTCCCTTTTCTGTTGCCATTCGGAGCATTTTCGTACGCCAAGGCGAGCGCCTGGTGGCTGTTACTCAATTTGGCCATTGTCTTTGCCTGTGCCGACTGGCTTTGGCGAGAGTATGGCGGCGACCCGCGGCGGCGCTGGCTGGGATGGTTGCTGGCCGCCAGTTTCTTCCCGCTGCTGACCGCGCTCGGGCTGGGCCAGAGCGGCGCGCTGATTCTGCTGGGCTTGACGCTGTTCCTGCGCTACCAGAGTTCGCGCCCGCTGCTGGCGGGCGCGGCGACCGTGCTGATCGCAGTCAAGCCGCAGCTGCTTTACCTGTTCTGGATGGTATTGCTCCTGGACTGTGTGCGGAGGCGAAGGTGGAGGCTGTTGGCAGGCGCGGGTGGAGCGTTGGCGCTTGCCAGCCTGCTTCCTCTGTGGCTGAACCCACGCCTGTGGCGCAATTACCTCGATTTGGCAGGCAGCGGGGAAGTGCTGCGCAACCCCAGCCCTAATTTCGGAACTTTGCTTCGAATGCAGTTGGGCAACCACGCCTGGCTGCAGTATGTGCCCATGCTTTTCGGGATCGCCTGGCTGCCGCCTTTCTGGCGAACCCGGCGGGCGTCCTGGAGTTGGAGCGGGGAGCTACCCTTAGTCCTGCTGGTGTCGCTGGTCACCACCGCTTACGGCTGGCTGTTTGACCAAATTGTGCTGTTGCCTGCCCTCATGCAGGTTGCAGTTCCGCTGGCACGCCGCCGCCAGTTGCGGCTTCAGGCCATTGCCGCGTATCTCGGGGCCAGCGCGCTCATGATGCTTTTTGTCATCTTGCGTAAGACCGGGACCTCCTACACGTGGACGGCGCCGGCCTGGCTGGCGCTCTACATCTGGCTGCGCAGGGGAATTGCCGTTCAAGACCGGCCACTACCCGCGTCCGCCTCAGCGCCAGACCGCGCGGCGACGACGGCGCAGAGGTAAGCGAACACGGCCTCGGCTAACATTTTGTGTAACGGGCCGCTCCCAGAAAGGCGGGTTATAATCTGCGGCGTGTTTTCCGCTTCTTCTCGCTCCAAGGTTTTCAACTCTCCCCTCTTGCTCATTCTGCTGGTGGTTGCGTCCTTGAGTGTGCGGGCGGTAATGGCCGGCAGGTTCATTGCTCTCCGGCAACAGGCAGGGACGCTGTTCTACGGCAATGAGCCCGGCCATATTGCGGCGCATCTCGCGAAGGGAGAAGGCTTTGCATCGCCCTACGCCTGGACGCCGGTTGCTCCGACGGCGCAGCAGCCGCCGCTTTATCCCCTCCTGTTAGCCATAATCTTCAAAGTTTTCGGAGTGTTATCACTCAGGTCTCTGCAGGTGATCGTCTGGCTTAACGCCGTGGCTGGGGCGGCGGCCTCGCTGCTCATTTATTGGGTGGGCAGGCGTTACGTGTCAGCACATGTTGGATTTCTGGCAGCGTGGATATGGGCCCTCTCGCCCGCGATTGCCGCAACCGATGTCTTTATTTCCAACTATGCCATCGCAACCTTGCTGGTGCTGTTGTGGCTGCTGGTGGTTCCTGAACTGCCCGCATCGAGCAAGGCCTGGGTGCTGCTGGGGCTGGCGGCGGGATTGGCGATGCTGTTGAATTCGATGCTCGTGATTCTTTATCCCGCCAGCTACGGCTGGCTGATAAGGAAGAAACGCTGCGCGGTGGTGGCGCTGACCACGACTTTTCTGGTGATGGCGCTGTGGATGGCACGAAACTATTTCGCGCTGGGACACGTGTATCCATTGCTGCGCGACAACTTCGGACTTGAGCTGTATATCGGCAATCACGCGGAGATCAACGACAGCCAACCTGTCTGCGCATGGAGGCTGTGCGCCGGAACCTACAGCTATGTCAATGTGTATGACGGTTTGGTCGAAATGGGCGAGGTCCGTTTCTTTCAAAAGAGGACGCGCGATGCGATTGCGTATATACGCGCACGGCCAGGCAGGTTTCTGCAGCGCAGCGCGAAGCGGTTCGCGGCTTTTTGGCTGGCACCCTATCCCTGGTTCTATTTGCCTGTCACCCTATTGGCTTGGCTGGAGGCCAGGCACACCCCGGGGCCGCCAGGCATTTTCTTGGTGGTCATGTTCGCCGCGTATCCCATGGCTTTTTATGTGACGCAAATTGCCTGGGTGACGAGCTATCGTCATCCGATTGAACCTTTGCTGCTGGTGTTTGCCGGGGCATTTCTTCGCCGTTACGCGCTCCGCCTGGGGCGCCTCCGTTTGCGTGCCCGAGCCGCGACTGCTGCTGGATCTGAAGACTTTGCCGAGGGCCGCCACGGTTTGTCTTTTGCCCACTTCGGGCGTATTATTTAGAGCAGAACTGTTGTGTCACTACGGTTTTTGGCGAAGCACACCAGTGGGCGCAAGCCCACTTTTTGTTTAGCTGTTTTTCAAGTGGCGGCTTGCGAGTAACAGGTTTGTTTTCATGGCCTTGGACATGGAGCACGTGCGCGGCATCGTGGAGCGCGTGGCCGCTTCCCGGGGCTTGGAACTGGTGGAGGTTGACTTCCGCGGCGGGGGCAAGGCCAGGATGCTGCGGGTGTTCGTTGACAAGCCAGGAGGCGTGACCCACGAGGATTGCGCCAATGTGAGCCATGAGGTGGGCACCATCCTGGATGTGGAGAATGCGGTGCCGGGCGGCTCTTACCTGCTGGAAGTTTCCTCGCCCGGGCTGGATCGTCAACTGGTGCGTCCGGCGGACTACGAGCGCTTCGCCGGCAGCCTGGTGAAGGTGACGACGCGAGAACCGGTGGATGGCAACCGGCATTTTCAGGGCCGGCTGGAGAGTTTTCAGGAAGGCCGCTTGACCCTGGATCTGGATGCAAGCCGCAAGAACAGCAAGAAAGGGTCGCAGCCGCCCACAGCGCGCCGAATAGACATAGAATTAGGAAACGTGGAACGGGCGAACCTGATACCAGAACTCTAAGCAAGAAAGCACGAAGGATATGGCCAGCGAGCTGTACAACACAATTGATGCCCTGAGCCGCGAGAAGGGAATTGATCCCCAGATCGTGGTCAGCGCGGTCGAGGACGCCATCTCGATTGCAACGCGCAAGTCTCTGAAGACGCAGGAGAACTTGCGTGCCGAGCTGGACAAGGACAGCGGCAACATCCGGGTGTACGCGGTTCGGGCGGTGGTGGAAACGCCGGAGCAGGTGGAGGACCCCAACCTGCAGATCACGGTGGAGCAGGCGCGCAAGGTGGACGAGAAAGTGGAGGTGGGTGGCGAAATTCGCGAGCTGCGGGCCACACACCAGATGTCGAATCCCACGGGCCTGGGGCGCATTTCGGCGCAGTTGGCTAAGCAGGTGATTTTCCAGAAGGTGCGCGAGGCCGAGCGGGAGAACGTCTACTCGGAATATATCGGCAAAGTGGGCGAAATGGTCCACTGCATGGTGAAGCGCACGGAGGGCTCGGACGTTATCGTCGACCTGGGCACGGCGGAAGGGCGCATGCCGCGCCG
>DATJFA010000454.1:0-11617 GCA_035496015.1 Terriglobales bacterium
CAGAAGCCCATGATTACCACCATGCTGTGGGTGTATGAAGGGCTCACCTCCTACCTGGGCGACGTGCTCACCGCGCGCAGCGGATTGTGGAGTGCGCAGGACTATCGTGATTCGCTGGCCGTGATCGGCGCCGAACTCGACCACCGTCCCGGCCGCACCTGGCGCGACTTGCAGGACACCAACGACGCCGCACAGCTTTTGTATTTCTCCTCCGAAGCATGGGATTCCTGGCGCCGCAGCACCGATTTCTACGATGAAGGCGTGCTCGACTGGCTGTGGGCCGATGTCATCATCCGCCAGCAGACGCACAACCAGAAATCGCTGAACGATTTCTGCAAGCTGTTCTACGCCGGGCCCACGCCCCAGCCCAACCAGGTGCCCACCGTGAAGCCCTATACATTCGACGAACTGGTGAACGCGCTCAACCAGATTGCTCCCTACGATTGGCGCGGCTTCTGGCACGAGCGCCTGACCACTAAGGCCCCGCATGCCCCCCTGGGCGGCATCGAAGGCAGCGGCTGGCGCGTGGTCTACACCGATACGCCCTCGGAAATCTCGCGCCTCGAGGAGCAGGACCGGAAAACCATTAACGCCGAATATTCCGTGGGCATGCTGATACGGACGGAAGACGGCACTGTTGTTGATACAGTGCATGGCGGCTTGGCCGCCAGCGCCGGCATCGGGCCGGGCATGAAGGTGATTGCGGTTAACGGCCGCAAGTTCGCGCCGGAGGTATGGCACGACGCGCTCAAGGCCACCAAGACCGCGAGCGGCCCCCTGCAGTTGCTGATTGAGAACACCGACTACTTCACCACCTACTCGCTCAACTACCACGGCGGCGAAATGTATCCCCACCTGGAGCGCGAGGCCGCCCAGCCCGATCTGCTGACCGACATCATCAAAGCGCTGCCAGCAAAATAACTCACCACAGAGGCACAGAGACACTGAGAATTGACGATTGAAGATTTACGATTGACATCCAGAACAAGTGACCATTGAAAACAATCCTTTGCCGCTGTCATCCTGAGCGGAGTCGAAGGACCTTGTGCTTCCCTCCACACCCTCTGTCATCCTGAGCGAAGCATGCCGATTCGCTTGCGAATCGGTATGCGCAGTCGAAGGACCTTGCGCTTCGGTTCTTCCTCACTGTCATCCTGAGCGAGGGCGCACGCCCGAGCCGAAGGACCCCTGCGCTGCTCGCCCCACCGCGGCTGTTTCAAGGCGTTCTGGCCACTGATTTCTCAACCCAGAACAGAAATCATGAAATCAACATCTCTGTGCCTCGGTGTCTCTGTGGCTAATCTTCGACAACGCCTTCAAACAGATCTTTCTCCGGCTTAAGCGGCCCCGGCGTGCTGCTAGCAGCTAGGTGAAATTCCTCCTGCTGGCCGCGCTGGCGCACCGCTCTCTCGAAAATCGGGAACAGCGGCGCCTGACTGCTGTGGCACTGGAAGGCGCGAATCTTGTCGTCCAGAAACTTACCGATGTGCATGCTGAGCGTGGCAGGCGGCGGAGAAACGGGCTGGCGGCCCGCCAGGGCGAAAGGCGCGGCAGCGTAATAGAGCTTCTGCGGGCGATAGAGGCTCGCCCCATCGTTGAGTTGCTCAGGGAAGCGATTGCTGCGGCCCGCCCACTGGAACGCCAGGCTGGCAAAAATTCCGGCCATGCTGTGGTCGGGATGTCCGGTAATGCCGCCGTCCGGGCCATAGGTCAGCACCACCTGCGGGCGAATCTGGCGCATGCGCCGGGTCAGCTCCGCCACCACGCTGTAGAGATCAATGCGGTGCAGGTGCGCGTCGGCGTAATCGAGCACTTCGGCCCGCCTTACCTTCAGAACTTGGCACGAAGCGGCAAACTCCTTGCGTCGCAGCGTGGCCAGTTCCTGGTCAGTGCGGGCGCCGCCGCGGTTGGAAGCGGCCTGCCCGGGCGTGAGGCAGATGACGTGGGTTTCGACTCCGCGCTCATGGCACAGCAGCAACGTGCCGCCAAAGTTGCCGGCTTCATCGTCAGGGTGGGCAGTAACGCAGAGCAGTCGGTGCATGTGTTCCAGAATAAATCAGGAAACGTCTGGTGGCCCACTCAAGCCCGGTTTTGGCTTGAGTGGGGCTACCTCCTCGCCGGCATCGGCATATTGCCGGTTGACACCGCGTCACCCGTGACCCAAAATGTCCCAATTCAGCAACGTACCCCAGAGCTGTTTGGCCCTCGGTCGTTGTAAGGACAGGCCCAATGGCAATCACGCGGCGTGATTTCCTGACCACGGCGGCAGCCACCGCGGGAGCGGCGATGACCCCCGATATGGCCCATGCGCATGAGCATGAGCACGAGCATCAGGCGGTGCCTTCGGACCCGGCGCTGCGTGTGAAGGCGCTGGAATCCCTGCTGGTGGAAAAAGGCTTGGTGGACCGGGCGGCGCTGGACTCCCTGGTGGACGCTTATGAGCACAAAATTGGCCCGCGAAACGGCGCCCGGGTGGTGGCGCGGGCCTGGGTTGACCCGGCCTACAAGGCGCGCCTGCTGGCGGACGCGAATGATGCCATGGCCGACTTCGGCTTCATCAGCCGCCAGGGCGACCGCATCTTGGTGGTGGAGAACACGCCCACCGTGCACAACCTGATTGTCTGCACTCTCTGCTCCTGCTATCCGTGGCCGGTGCTTGGCTTGCCGCCGGTGTGGTACAAGTCCGCGCCGTACCGGTCTCGCGCGGTGATTGATCCCCGAGGCGTGCTGCGCGAATTCGGCCTGGAGCTTGGGCAAGAGGTCGAGGTGCGGGTCTGGGACAGCACCGCCGAATTACGTTACCTGGTGCTTCCGGAACGTCCCGCGGGGGCTGAGGCCCTGAGCGAGGAAGATTTGGCGGCCCTGGTGACGCGCGACTCCATGGTGGGAGTGGCGAAAGTTGTGTTCCCTCCCGCAAAAGGAAACGATGAACGGCATTCATGACATGGGCGGCATGCAGGACATGGGGCTTGTCCAGTACGAGAATGGCGAGCCCGTCTTCCACGCGGCCTGGGAGTCTCGCGTGTTGGCGATGGTTCTCGCCACCTTCGCCTGGCACAAGTGGAACCTGGACGCCTTTCGCCACACTCGCGAGGTACTGCCTCCGCAAGATTACCTGCGCCTGAGCTACTACGAACAATGGTTTTCCGGACTGCGCGAGTTGCTGGTCAGGAGAGGCTTGCTAACGGCGGAGGAGGTTGACAGTGGCATCCCAGCTGCCGGCGCAGCCAAGAAGAGCCCGCCGCTCACCGCGGACCAGGTTAGCCCGGTTGCGCTCTCCACTCGCATTCACGCCCAGCGTGACCTGTCGATCTCGCCGCGCTTCAAGGTGGGTCAGCAAGTGCGCGCTCGCAATATCAATCCAGTAGGCCACACTCGCCTGCCGCGTTATGCCCGCGGAAAGGTCGGTACCATTCATCGCGACCACGGAGTTTTCGTTTTTCCCGACACCCACGCCCATTTTCTCGGCGAGAAACCGCAGCATGTTTATTCAGTCCGCTTCGCCGCCCGCGAACTGTGGGGCGCGCAATCGCCCGAGAAAGATTGTGTTTATCTGGATATGTGGGACGACTACCTTGACCCAGCCTGATCGCACGCAATCATCTGAGAACCTGGCGGCGCTGCCACGGCTTCCGCGCGATGAAGGCGGACCGGTGTTTGCCGAGCCCTGGCAGGCGCAGGCGTTCGCGCTGGCCGTAAAGCTTTCCGAGCAGGGACACTTTACCTGGAAGGAATGGGCCGCTGCTCTAGCCGAGGAGCTCAAGGCCGCCGCCGACCGCGGCGAAGCTGACGATGGCTCGCACTATTACGAGCACTGGCTGGCCGCGCTCGAGCGCTTGGTGGCTGCAAAAGGCCTCTCCGATCCGGCCTCCATGCTGGCGCGCAAAGAGGCTTGGGCGGACGCTTATCGGCACACGCCCCACGGCAAACCCGTGGAGCTGAGCACAAGTAATACCCACGAATAAGTCAATCCATCCCCAGCCTTTGCTGGAGTCATGCTGAGGGCCTTCAGGCCCGAAGCATCTCGCGTGCAGCGCTGAGAAGTTTGGTGCGGGCGAGATGCTTCAGCGCTAAAGCGCCTCAGCATGACACCCAAAAAATCTGGAGATCTGAGCAAACAGGCAGTCCTGGGCACTAGGTACTGGGCACTGGCATCAGGTACCACCAGCTCAATCCCCAGCAACCGCTTCCTCCTCCACTTCTTCCGCCACATCCGCCAGCATGAACTCCAGCACCTGCTGCGGCGCAGGCGCCATCCACACCGGCGCGAAGGACTGTCGGTGCAGGGGCGAAGGGCCGTACTTGCGCAGCGCGGCAATGTGCTTGGGCGCGCTGTAGCCCTTGTTGGAGGCAAGGTCGTAGGCGGGGAAGACGGGCGACCACTCGCGCACCAGGCGATCACGCTCCACTTTGGCGATGATGGAGGCGGCGGCGATGGACGCGGAGAGCGCATCGCCATGGATGATCTTGGTCTGCGCGCACTCCCAGGGAATGCGCAGGGCGTCAATCAGCAGGTGGTCGGGAGCGGGCACGAGGCGGCGCACGGCTTCCACCATGGCCTCCACGGAAGCCCAGTAAATGTTGAGCTGGTCAATGCGGGCGTTGTCCACGGTGGCCACCGCAATGGCGATGGCGTGCTCGCGGATGCGTTCCGCCAGCACTTCGCGGCGCTCCGGCTTGAGCAGCTTGGAATCGCGCAGCCCACGAATGCGGTAGGCCGGATCAAGAATCACCGCCGCCGCCACCACTGGGCCGAACAGCGACCCGCGGCCCACCTCGTCCACGCCCGCCACCAGCGTGGCTCCGGTCGCCCAGGCTCGCTTTTCATAGCGCGTGGTGCAGCGCAGCGATTTCAGCAGCCGCAGCTTGGCCGCCGCTTTGGACAGCTTCTTGCTTGCGCGCGCAGTTTTTTTCCAGGGCACGGTGGGATCGGCTGCCTTCAATATCGCGCACCCCGCGGTGTCGCGCAAGATGATGTTTTCCAAAAGAAAAGTTAAGATGAGGGCTGCCGTCACGTGGGGTGGGGGCAGTGGAACGATATTAGTTTGGAGCTATTGCATGATCAGACCCCCTGCCCGCGTCTTGGCCCTGCCGCATTTCGCGGCATGGCTGGCTGCCGCCTTTCTGCTCGGCTGCCTCGCCGCCGCTCAAACCACACAGCTCGCCGGGGTGGTAACAGACTCCACCGGCGCTGCCATCCCCGGCGCCAAGGTCGTACTCTCCGGCCCCGGGTTCCAGGCCACGCAGATGACGGACAGCCGGGGCCGCTTCAGCTTCGAGCATGTGGCCGCGCAGCAGGGAACGGCTCAGGCCAGCGCCGCCGGATTCCTAACCCGCAAGTTGCAATGGAACGCTGGCGAGGGCGAGCTTAAGTTCGAGTTGTCGCCCGCAGGCGCCGCCGAAGAAGTCACGGTCACGGCCAACCGCGCCAGCACGCGGGTAATTGACACGCCCACCAGCGTGGTTGTGCTCTCTCGCCAGGACATTGCCGCCACTGCCGCCCTGACCACCGACGACAAGCTGCGCCAGGTGGCCGGCTTCAGCCTGTTTCGCCGCAGCGACAGCCGTACCGCTAACCCCACGAGTCAGGGCGTTTCCCTGCGTGGCCTGGGCGCCAGCGGGGCCAGCCGCGCCCTGGTGCTGGCCGACGGCTTCCCGCTGAACGATCCCTTTGGCGGCTGGGTTTATTGGGACCGCATTCCCGGTGCGGAAATTGCCGCCATCGAAGTGGCCGGCGGCGGCGCCTCCCACCTTTACGGCTCCGACGCCCTCGGCGGCGTGGTCAACCTGCTGCGTGCGCCTGTGGACCGCAATGCTTTTACCCTGGAGACCTCCTACGGAAACGAAAACACACCGGAGGTCTCCTTTTTGGGCAGCCACACCGCCGGCAATTGGGCGGGCTCGCTTTCGGGCGAACTGTTTCGCACCGACGGTTACGTTGACGTGCCCCTGAGCCTGCGCGGGCAGGTGGATACCCCGGTGAACTCCAAACACGGCAGCGGCGAAGCCGAGGTGCGGCGCAAATTCGGGCAGAACGCCAGCGTCTTCGCCCGTGGCTCGCTGCTCGGCGAAGAACGCCAGAACGGCACTCCGCTAACCCCCAACCGCACCACCATCCGCGAGTTGGATCTTGGCGCCAGCTGGAATTCACAGACCCTGGGCTCGTTTACGGTGCGCTCCTATGTGAGCAGGCAAGTCCTCAACCAGAACTTTTCTGCCATTGCCTCGGACCGCAACAGTGAAACCCTTACCCGGGAGCAGCGCGTGCCCGCGCAGCAGGTGGGCTTCTCCGCCCAGTGGACGCGCAGCCTGGGGGCGCGCCAGAACCTGGTCGCCGGCGCGGAACAATGGAATGTGCACGGAGAAAGCGACGAGATCGGCTTTACCAAAGGCTTGCCCAGCAGCCGCCTCGATGCCGGCGGACGGGAGAACAACTGGGGCGCCTATGGCGAAGACATGATCAGCCTGACCCGCACCACCCTGCTGACCTTGAGCGGGCGCGTGGATCGCTGGCTCAACTTTCACGCCTTCTCCGCCAAGCTCCCCTTCCGCGGTCCGGGCGGGACAGTCACCCCTTTTCCCGACCGCAGCGAATCCTTCTTCAGCCCGCGCTTGGCGGTGCTGCAGCGCGTGACCGGCAGGCTTTCTCTCACCGGCTCAGCCTACCGCTCATTCCGGGCGCCCACTCTGAACGAACTCTACCGTTCGTTTCGCGTGGGCAACATCGTCACCCAGGCCAATGACCAGCTCCTGGCTGAGCGCCTGACGGGAGGGGAGGCAGGCGCCATCATCACCGGCTGGGCCCAGCGCTTTATGCTGCGCGGCAATTTCTTCTGGAGCGACGTAACCCGGCCTATCGCCAACGTGACCCTGAGCGTGACCCCCGACCTGATAACCCGCCAGCGCCAAAACCTGGGCCGCACCCGCTCACGTGGCCTGGAGATAGAAGCCGACGAGCGGCTGAGCAGCTCCATCACTCTCTCCGGCGCCTATGAATACACTGACGCGACCGTAACCAGCTTCTCCGCCAACCCCGCCCTGGTGGGCTTGTGGATTCCCCAGGTGCCGCACCAGCAGTTCACCCTGCAGGCGCGCTACGTGAAACCCTATGTGCTGTTCGGAATTCAGGGGCGGTACATGGGAAGCCAGTTTGATGACGATCAGAACCTGCTGCCCCTGGAGCGCTTCTTCGTGCTCGACGCGATCATCTCTCATCCCCTGCGGCCGGGAGTGGAGGTGTTTGTGGCAGGAGAGAACCTGCTCAACCAGCAGTTCCAGATTGGCCGCACCCCGGTGTTAACTGTAGGCCCGCCGATTCTGGCCCGCGCGGGGCTGCGGTTGGACTTTGGGGGAAGATAGGTAGCGCCGGCGTCTCGCCGGCTGTCCTGAGGCCGTCCCGGCCTCAGCATTTGGGAAAAAGTGTCGTTCCTACGGAACTGCTCTTCGACCGCGACGATCACCAGGACTTCCGTCCTGAGCTTTACTATGACGCGCCTACGGCGCTGAGTGCGGGGCAATACAGGTGCGACTTGACACAAATAGGGGACTCATCGCCCACCAGTGTTCACGAACCGGTGTGGGCCACGTAAACACTGGCCCTTAGCTACTGGCCACTGACAACTGACCACGGGGTTATTCCACTTCGCGCAGCCGCGCGGCCTTGCCACGCAGCTCGCGCAGGTAGTAAAGCTTGGCGCGGCGCACGCGCGAGGAGCGCACCACATCTACGCGGTCAATCACCTTGGAGTTGGCCGGGAAAATGCGTTCCACGCCCTGGCCGAAGCTCATTTTGCGCACCGTGAAGCTGGCCTGCGGCCCGGAGGTGCGGGAGATCACCACGCCCTCGAAAGCCTGCACGCGTTCCTTGTCGCCTTCCTTGATCTTCACGTGAACACGCACCGTGTCGCCGGGGCCAAACTTGGGCAGATCGGTGCGCCGGCTCTTGGCCAGCAGTTTTTCAATGATGAGGTTAGACATAAGCTTTCCTTTGTGTGTTGGCCAGGTTGGCCCTGGCAACCATTCTAAATTCTTTTTCCCGAAATTTGGGCAAGTAACTGCTCGTCCTCCGGGCTCAGTTCGGTCTGCTGCAGCAGATCGGGACGGTTGCGCAGCGTCTTCTCCAAGGCCACGCGCCGGCGCCAGCGGCGAATCTGCTCATGATCGCCGGAAACCAGCACTTCCGGCACCGCCATGCCGCGAAACTCTGCCGGCCGCGTATAGTGCGGATAATCCAGCAGCCCTCCGGAAGCGCACGTGGAGGAGGGCATGGGCCGCTGACCTTCCTCCTGGGGAGCCGGCTGCCGCTGTCCTCCCGCGCAAAACGACTCCTGGCGCGCCGAAGCCTCATTGCCCAGCGCCCCGGGCAGCAGCCGGGTAATCGTATCCACCACCACCCCGGCAGCCAATTCACCGCCGCTCAAAACATAGTCGCCGATAGAGAGCTCGCAATCCGCCAAAAAATCGTTTACCCGCTCATCCACACCCTCATAACGCCCGCAGATAAGCACCATCCGGTCCAGGGCAGCCAATTGCTCTGCCCGCCGCTGGTCAAAGCGCTTGCCCTGGGCGGAAAGCAGAACCACTGATTCTCTGGCAGTGCCCGCCAGCCGAGCTTCCCGCGGCGCCACGTGCCTGGTCTCCAGGCATTCAAAAAGCGGTTCCGGTTTCAGCACCATGCCCTCGCCCCCGCCGAAGGGACGGTCATCCACGGTGCGGTGGCGGTCGTGGGTGAACTCGCGGAGGTCGACGACCTCTACTTCGACCAGCCCCGCTTCCCGAGCGCGCCGGATAATGCCGTGCTCCAGCGGCCCGCGGAAGAATTCCGGGAAAATGGTTACGATCTCAAACTTCATGAAAGCAAGTTTCCAGTTTCAAGTTTGGGGTAGGCTCTCAGCGCGTGAAACTAGAAACTCGAAACTACCTTTCTCCCCGTTGCCGCTTCTTCTCCTCCTCCGTCAGCGGCGCATCCACTTCCAGCAAGCCTTCCGGCAACGCCATCTCGATCCGCCGCCTGGGGAGGTCTACTGTCCGTATATATTCACCCGCGAAGGGAATAAGAAATTCCTTGTTCCCGGAACGAATCACCAGCAGCGGCGCTTCTCCGGCGCCAAACTGAACCCCAGTGATGGCGCCCACCTCGGTCGCGTGGCCGGCACCCATGTCCCACAGCGTGCAGCCCACCAGATCGCTGACGTACGCTGCTCCCGGCTCTAAAGGCGTGCGTTCGACAGCAGGAATCTGCAACTCGCAGGCCACCAGGTGCTCCGCGTCGCTGATGGAGTCCACGCCGCGAAACTTGAGAATAAAATATCCCAAGTGCGGCCAGAAATCTTCCAATTGCAACTGGCGGCGCGTCCCTCCAGGCTCCAGGGCATGAATCTGCCGCCGCTCGGCAAAACGTTCAGGAAAGTCTGTGTGGAGTTCTACGGCGACTTCGCCCCGCCGCCCCTGCGTTTTAAGCACGCGGGCGATGGTGATGAACTCTTCGGCTATTCCAGAATCTCCAGGGTAAAACGCTTGCGCAGCTTCATGCCCGCCGCGCTCAGGATGGTGCGAATGGAACGCGCGGTGCGGCCCTGCTTGCCGATTACCTTGCCCAAATCGTTAGCCGCTACCCGCAGTTCCAATACCGTAACCTGCTCTCCGTCAATAGCTTGTACGGAAACATGCTCAGGCTCATCCACCAGCGCCCGGGCAATCTGCTCCACCAGTGCGCGCATATCCCCACCCTGATCGTTCACCATCGGGACAACTCCTTGCGTGCGGGTGGTTTGCCTGTTGGCAACGTGACTCTTATGCCGCAGTCGGCGAGGCGGGAGCTTTGGCGAGCAACTGGCTAACCTTATGAGACATCTGGGCGCCTTTGGACAACCAGTGCTCGATGCGTTCGCGCTTTAAGTCCAGGCTGGTGGGGTTGGTACGGGGATTATAAGTACCGACCACCTCCAGGGCACGTCCATTGCGCGCGCGCTCCTTCTCGATCACGACCACACGGTAATAAGGCTGTTTGCGCGCACCCATGCGCGCCAGTCGAATCATTAACACGATAAAGGACCTTTCATGTGATTCTTGCCGGAATAAGCAAACACTTATTATCCCGTAAAGCTCAAGTGCTTGGCAACCCCGGCCTGGCGCACACAAATGCCGGCATCCCCCCGAGGAGATTCCGAACTCCGAAAGCTAACCTGCAGGATGGGCGCTTGTAAAGCGGAAACTGCTTTATGTTCGGTTTGCAGAACGTTGCCGGAGAATTCCCGATTTTGAACGATTCAAAACTCTGTAGCCGTTCTCAAATCGTGGGGCGCGGCTGCTTTTTCGAAAAAGAAGGAGCAGGGACTCTGCTCTGAATTCCCGGCTTTGGAAATTCTGAACAGGGGACTCTAAGTGGCGAATTGGTCCAACAGTCCGATGACTTGCTCCGGTTCCGGCCTCCGGGTGTAGTCGGGATCGGCGCTGGCGTAAACAACCCTTCCATCCCGCTCCAGGATATAGGTGGCCGGAATGGGAAGCTCCCAGTTCGCATCTCCATTTAGAAAAGGCAAATTCACAAAAGTGCGGCTGTAAACCTGCTTCTGCTCATCGGGAACGCGATACACCAACCCAAACTGGCGGGCCACCTGGTTGCCCGCGTCGCTCAGCAGTGGAAAACGAAAGTGGTGCTGGTCACGCATAAAAAAAGACTGCTTAACCGTTTGCGGAGAAATGGCAATCAGGCCAGCTCCCGCTTTCTCAATCTGAGACAGGACAGAGTTCATGGCCTCCAGCTGGGCAACGCAGAAAGGACACCAGCGCCCGCGGATGAAGCAAATTACCAGGCGGCCGCGGCTGAGCAGTTCCTGGGACGAAACCACTTTACCGTCCTGGTCCGGCAGTTGGAAGGACGGGGCGGCAGCCCCCACCGCCAGCATCCGGCCGGCCATGCCGGAAGCCGCGAGCTGCTCCACGGTTTGCCGGTTGACGTGCTGCACATCAGCCGGAACATACTGCGCGGCCAGCGCCTTACGCTCTTCCAGTTCTTCGCGCAGCGTGGCGGCCTGCTGGCCCGGTTTGGACTCCTCAAGCCCGCGCCATTTCATGGGAACTCCAGGGAGAATTCTAAATCAGGGGAGGAAAGCATTCAGCACTCAGCAATCAGCATTCAGCCCGTATGGCCCAGTGCAGAAGCAGAAAATCAGCCTCGCCGCTGGCGGCTAAGAGGTCCCACACTGACCACTGACAACTGACCACTGACAACTGACCACTGACAACTGCCTCTCTACATTCCCGGCAGCTTCATGCCCGCCAGCTTGCGGGCAAAGCTGGCCTTGCCCATGTCCTTGAACATCTTGCGCATTTGGGCGTATTGCCGCAGGAGCTGGTTGACTTCATGAATAGTGGTCCCGGAGCCGCGGGCAATGCGTTTGCGGCGGCTGCCGTTGATCACCTCGTGGTGGTCGCGCTCGTGGGGCGTCATGGAGTTGATGATGGCCTCCACGCGCGAAATTTCTTTGTCGTCCACCTTATCGGCTATGTTTTTCAGGTTGGAGAAGGGGCCTATCTTGGGCAGCATGCCGATCAGGCTCTGCAGGGAGCCCATCTTTTTCACCTGCAGCAACTGGTCGCGGAAGTCGCCCAGGGA
>DATJFA010000455.1:0-8637 GCA_035496015.1 Terriglobales bacterium
GAGTGACGCCATGCTCATCAACAATGGCTAAACTCCGCAATCGCAGACTATCGGGCCGCGAAGAACCCCGGACAACAGGAGAGAGCCAAAGTAGGATTGCGCCAGACACGACAGCCAACAACAAAATCCGCAAGGCGCGGACTTGTCTTTCGAGTATCGCGATTTGTGCAGCAAGTCCATTCTCCATGGGTCAACCCCTCGTGGGTCAGTAGCGTAAAGGAATCCGACAAACCACACAACTGGGCGGAAATAGGCCTTAGCACTCTTTAAAGCTTGCCCGCGCTGACCACGGCAAGCCCGAACCCCCGGGCTAGAGGTGCGAAAATGGAAAGAGCGAAGGTACCGTCATGAAAGCTGCTGTGCTGAGCTCGCCGCGGGAAATATCGCAGCGTCCTTTGGAGGTTCGCGAAATTCCCCAACCGGAGCCCGGGCCTGGGCAGTTGCTGCTGCGGGTGCGCGCCTGCGGCGTGTGCCGCACCGACCTGCACATTGTTGAAGGCGAGCTGGCGCCGAAGCTGCGGCAAGTAATACCCGGCCACCAGATTGTGGGCGAAGTGGTCGGAGGTACGGCTGCGGAGTTGCCGTTGGGAACACGCGTAGGCGTTTCCTGGATGGGCGGATCCGACGGCACGTGCTGGTACTGCAAGCACAGGATGGAGAATTTGTGCGAAGCGCCCACCTTCACCGGCTACAGCGTGAATGGAGGCTACGCGGAATACGCGGTGGCGCGCGCCGACTGGGTATATCCGTTGCCCGCAGCCCTGGACGATCTGCACGCCTCTCCCCTGCTATGTGCCGGCATCATTGGTTTCCGCAGCCTGCGGGTAGCTGGAGTGCAGGCGGGCGAGCGCGTGGGACTGTTCGGATTCGGCGCTTCGGCGCACTTGGCCCTTCCCGTCCTGCAAGCCTGGAAATGTGAAGTGTATGTCTCCACCCGTGGAGGCTCGCACCGCAAATTGGCCGAGTCATTGGGAGCAGAGTGGGTGGGGGGCGAACGGGACAAACCGCCGGTGGAACTGGATCGGGCAGTCACCTTTGCCCCCAGTGGCGAGGTGGTGCTGGCAGCGCTTTCCAGCCTGCGCAAAGGCGGCGTGGTGGCCATCAACGCCATTCACCTGGACCGCATGCCGCAGTTCGACTACGACCGGCTGCTGTGGGGCGAGCGCCAGCTGCGCAGCGTGGCCAACATGACCCGCGACGACGCGCGCGACTTCCTGCGCACCGCCTCAGAAATTGGCTTGCGTCCGAAAGCTACGGCATTCTCCCTGGAGCAGGCCAACGAGGCGCTGATCGCGCTGAAGAAGGACGCCATTGATGGGGCGGCAGTGATAGTACTGAATGACGATTGAAGATTGTAGATTGACGATTGAAAACCCGTTAGCTTTTGCCACCACAGACGGCCCTGCCATTGCGGGTGTAGCGGTGGTGTCGGGATTCGGGAGTCAGAGGCAGGGAATCGTCAATCGAAAATCCTCAATCGTCAATGCTCCCGTTGACTATTTCCCTCCTCGCCCGTCTGTTACACTGCTAAGCACCCCGCAAAAGGCCCACTTTTGAGCAAATCCGAGGTACAAACCATGCGAAAAAGAGTGTTTCTTGCCCCCGTGCTGGCGGCGCTGCTAGCCCTGCCGGCGCTGGCGCAAATGCCGGCACAGGCCCCCAAGCTGCCACCCCTGGAATTCCAGGACGTGCACCTGGATAACGGCCTGCGCGTAATCCTGGCCCCTGACCACGCCGCGCCCGTATTCGGCATATGCGTCACCTACAACGTGGGTTCGCGCAATGAGCGCCCGGGGCGCACCGGTTTCGCTCACCTGTTCGAGCACATGATGTTCGAGGGCTCCCAGAATGTGGGCAAGGGCGAGCACTTTATCCTGGTGGAAAACAACGGCGGCGGCATCAACGGCACTACCAACGAAGACCGCACCAACTACTTTGAGGTGCTGCCCAAGAACCAGCTCGACCTGGCGCTCTTCCTGGAAGCTGACCGCATGGCCCACCTGGCCGTGAACGAGCCCAACCTCGACAACCAGCGCAATGCGGTGCAGGAGGAGCGGCGGCTGGGCATTGATAACCAGCCCTACGGCAAGTCATACCTGGAAATTGACAACCTCTCCTACGATAACTTCGGCTACAAGCATTCCGTCATCGGCTCCATGCGCGACCTGAACGATGCCAACCTGGCGGACGTGCAGGATTTTTTCCGCATTTATTACGCGCCCAACAACGCGGTGCTCACCCTGGTGGGCGATTTCGACCCAGCGTTGGCGCTGGAGAAAGTAAAAAAGTATTTTTCCGCGATTCCGCGGCAGCCCACGCCGGCGCAGCCCGATATGACCGAAGGCGAGCACTATGGTGAGCGGCGCGAGACCATTCACGATCCCCTGGCGCGCCTGCCCATGGTGATCATTTCCTACCACATCCCCGCGGGAAACACGCCCAATAACTATTCCCTGCAGGTGCTGGGCGACATTCTGGGGCAGGGTGAAAGCTCGCGCTTTTACCAGCACCTGGTGAAAGAGCAACAGTTGGCCACTGAAGTTCAGGTGCAGGCGGATGCGCGCCGCGGTCCCAGCCTGTTTTACGTCATGGCCGTGCCCCGCCCGGGAGTGAAACCGGAAGACCTGGAGCAGGCCATCTACAAGGAAGTTGCGGACGTAGCCAAGGAGGGTGTGACGGCGGCCGAAATGGACAAAGCCCGCACTCAATTTCGGCGCAGCATGATACAGACCCGGGAGTCAGCCTTGCGCACCGCTATTCGCCTCGGCCAGTACGCGGTGTTCTTCAACGATCCCGGCCTGATCAACACCATCATGGATAAATACAACAGCGTTACCGCCGAGCAGGTGAAGAGCGCCGCACAGAAATACCTGGTGCCCACGGAGCGGGCGGTAGTGACCACCCTGCCCGAACAACAAGCCGGTGCGAAAGCCGGGGGAAGATAGGGAGCCCGCCATGAAACGAAGCCAGTTTTTGCTTGCCGCGATTATCAGTTTGCTGTGCCTCGGTCTGATGGCCGGAGCGCAGGAAGAAGGGAGCAAGGCCGTTTCCATCACCAAGGTGCAGCGCCTGAACCGCGCTCCCGTCAACAAGCAGGCCCTGGAGGTGAAGTTGCCGCGGCCCTTGGAATTCCACCTGCCCAATGGCCTCACCGTCCTGGTACTGGAACGGCACGAGTTGCCCACGGTGGATTTTGCTCTCTGGATCAAATCGGGCGCCTTGGACGACCCCAAGGATCTGCCCGGATTGGCCAAGTTCACTGCCGACATGTTGCGCGAGGGCACGGCCCACCGCAACAGCGCACAGATTGCCTCGGAAATTGACGCCATGGGCGCGGCGGTCAGCGCCAGCGCCGAGTTCGGCTCCAGCCACTCGCAGGTAATAGCCTCCGGCCTGGTAGAAAACACGGGCAAGCTGCTGGAGTTGATGTCGGACATGGTGGAGAACCCCACCTTCCCGCAGGACGAACTGGCCAAGTACAAAACGCGGCAATTGGCTGACCTGGAGCAGGAGCGCTCTGATCCGGAATTCCTGGCCACGGAGCGCTTCCATCGCGTGCTGTACCAGGACTTTCCCGCCGCGGTAATTGCGCCCACTCCGGCCTCAGTGAAGGCGGCGACATCCGAGCAGCTCAAGCAGTTTCACGACCGCTACTACGCTCCCAATAACGCCATTCTGGGCATGGCCGGGGATGTGCAGGCTAAGCAGGTGATGGTGCTTATCGAAAAGTATTTTGGGCCCTGGAAGAAGCAGCCGGTCAGCCAGCCCAAACTGGCCGCCCTGCCGCCTCCTGCTCCGGCCAAGGTTTACCTGGTAGACCGGCCGGGCTCGGTGCAAACCAACATCGTGGCCGGCAATTTTTCGCTGCGGCGCACTGACCCTGACTTCATTCCCTTGCGGGTGATGAACCGCATTCTGGGCGAGGGCGCCACCGGACGCCTGTTCCTCAACCTGCGGGAAGAGAAGGGCTATACCTATGGAGCCTTCAGCGCCTACACGGCGGACGTATATCCGGGGGATTTCGCGGCTGAGACCCAGGTGCGCAACGCCGTAACCGATGGCTCGTTGCACGAGCTGATGGGAGAACTGAAACGCATTCGCGACGAGGCGGTGAAGGAGAGTGATCTGGAGGATGCGCGCCACGCCATAGTGGCCAGCTTCGCCTTGTCGCTGGAACGTCCCGCTACCCTGCTGAATTACTGGATGACATCCCGGTATTACGGCCTGCCCGAGGATTACTGGGACCGCTATCCGGCGGAGGTGAGCAAGGTCACGCCCGAAGTGGTGCAGCGGATGGCGCGCAAGTACATTGACCTCGAACACCTGCAGGTGGTGTGCGTGGGCGACGGCAAGCAGATCAAGAACGTGCTCAGCAAATACGGCACGGTCGAGGTGTACGACAGCAACGGCAATCCAGTGGCGGCGGGTGGAAACTGAAAATTGAGTAATTTTGAAATCGGGTAATTGTTTAATTAGACCTTCTACGCCGCAGATACACGGGGATGAACGCGGATTTTATTCAAGTGTTGTTTAATCATGCGTCTGTGTAATTGAACAGCCCGTAACCAGATTTTTGATCGGCGTTCCTCCGCGTGAATCCGCGGCGAAAGAAGTTGTAGTTTGCGTGGGCGAGACGCCCTCGCGACAGCCGGCGAGACGCCGGCGCTACAGGGAAATTACCCGATTGCAAATTACTTAATGGGTCAGGCGCTGACCAGGGAGCCAATCTTTTCCCCGGTAAGGACGCGCTTGATGTTGCCGCGGCGGTTGAGGTTGAAGATGATGATGGGCAGGTTGTTGTCCTTGCACAGGCTGATGGCGGTGGAGTCCATCACCTGCAGACCTTTCTTCAGCACGTCCATGTAGCTGATCTGGTCAAACATCTTGGCGTCTTTGACCAGCACCGGGTCGGCATCGTAAATGCCGTCCACCTTGGTGGCTTTGAGAATAACGTCGGCCTTGACCTCCATAGCGCGCAATGATGCGGCGGTGTCGGTGGAGAAATATGGGTTTCCGGTGCCGGCAGCAAAGACAACCAGGCGGCCCTTTTCCAGGTGGCGCAGGGCGCGACGCCGGATGAAGGGCTCGGCTACCTGGTTCATTTCAATGGCCGACATCACGCGGGTATAGACGCCGTGCTTCTCCAGGGCATCCTGCAGGGCCAGGGCGTTGATCACCGTGGCCAGCATGCCCATATGGTCGGCAGAGACCCGGTCCATGTCGCGGGCCTGCTCGGCCACGCCGCGAAAGAAGTTGCCGCCGCCCACCACCACCGCGATCTGCACGCCCAGGGCGTGAACATCCTGCAACTCGGCGGCGATTTCCTGCACCCGCAGGCTGTCCACACCAAAGCCTTGCCCGGCAGCTAATGCTTCGCCGGAGAGTTTGAGCAGAATGCGCTTGAAGACTGGACTAGCGGTGGACATGTGTATTGCGAGTTTGCACTAGAGGTTTCAAAGTTTCAAGGTTTCAAAGTTTCTCAAAGTGGCTGTCCGAAACCTTGAAACCTGGGAAACCTTGAAATTTTTACTCTGCCTTCTGTTCACCCTTGCTGATGGCGATGGTCTCGCCGGCGTCGCCCACCTTGAAGCGGGCAAAGCGGCGCACGGAGATGTTCTCGCCCAGCTTGCCGATTTTAGAGGCGATGAGCTGCGAGATGTTGACGGTCTGGTCCTTGATGAAGGGCTGCTCGTAGAGACAGACCTCCTCGTAGAACTTCCCCATCTTGCCTTCGACGATGCGCTCCACCACGTTGTCGGGCTTGCCGGTGGCCTTGGCCTGGGCGCGGTAAATCTCTTTTTCGCGCTCGTACGCCTCGGGGGTAACGTCCTCGCGACGGATGAACTTCGGGTCGCTGGCGGCGATGTGCATGGCGATGTCGTGCACCAGCTCCTTGAAATCGTCGGTGCGGGCGACAAAGTCGCTCTCGCAGTTAACTTCCACCAGCACGCCAATCTTGCCGCCGGCGTGAATGTAGCTGGCGACAGAACCTTCGCTGGTGACCCGGGCTGCCTTCTTCTGCATGGAGGCCATGCCCTTTTTGCGCAGGATAATCACCGCCTGCTCAAGGTCGCCCTTGGCCTCGGTCAGCGCCTGCTTGCAGTCCATCATCGGAGCTCCGGTCTTATCCCGGAGATCCTTAACCTGGGCAGCGGAAATATTTGCAGTAGTAGTGCTCATATCAGACTTCTTCTCCTCAACTTTACATGGCCCATTGTGACCGGCTGGCAGTGAGCAACCGCGGGTCTTTTGGCAGCGCCCGGGGCGCTCGTCTTCGGGCATAACTGCAACCACTGGCATCCGTCAGCCTACGCAAAATGACCCGCGCGGAAGCAGCGCACGCGGGTCGCAAATCGGCGGGTTTCAAGGTTTCCCATGTTTCAAGGTTTCAAGGAAGCTAGACTCGTGGAAACTTTGAAACCTTGAAACTCTGAAACTTTAGTACGTGTGCTGGCTCTCAACCTGCGGCACTTCCTCCGCAGCCGCTTCCTTGGCCGCCTCGGGACGCTTGCGGGTGCTGCCGCCCAACACGTCTTCCATGCTGATGTCTTCGCCCGTGGTTTCCGCGCCTTCCTGGGTGCCCTCGGCCGGGGCAGCACCGCCCTCAGCCACCGCGGCTTCGGCGGCGTACTGGGCGGCGCTCAGTTCGGCAGCCTGCTTGTCGCTGGCGGCCTGGGCGCCTTCGATAACCGAATCCGCAACCTTGGAGGCGAACAGGCGAATCGCGCGCAGCGCGTCGTCGTTGCCCGGGATCACGTAATCCACTTCGCTGGGATCGCAGTTGGTGTCCACCACCGCTACCACCGGGATGCCCAGCTTGCGGGCTTCGCGCACAGCGATTTGTTCCTTGTTGGAATCAATCACAAAAATGGCGTCGGGCAGGCGGTTGAGTTCCTTGATGCCGGCCAGGTTGGCCTGCAGGTGCTTGCGCTCGCGCTCCAGCTTGATAACTTCCTTTTTGGGCAGCAGTTCATAGCGGCCGTCGGTGGCCATGTCATCCAGTTCTTTCAGCCGCTTGATGGATTTCTGAATGGTGGTCCAGTTGGTGAGCAGGCCGCCCAGCCAGCGCTGATTCACGTAGTACATGCTGCAGCGCTGCGCTTCTTCGGCGATTGCGTCCTGCGCCTGGCGCTTGGTGCCCACAAACAGCAGAATTCTGCCTTCGGTAGTAAGGTCCTGCACGAATTTGGACGCCTCCTTGAACATCTTGAGCGTCTTCTGCAGGTCAATGATGTAAATGCCGTTGCGCTCCCCGAAGATGTACTCCTTCATCTTGGGGTTCCAGCGCTTGGTCTGGTGCCCGAAGTGGACGCCCGCTTCGAGCAACTCCTTCATGGTGATGTTAGCCAAACAACCTCCTTCGTGATTTGCATCCGGCGCCGGCTCAAAGGCTGCACCGGATTAATTCCCGTCACCCCGCCCCGGGTTGGGTGCGGGAAGATTTTGAAGCAGTGGCCAGGGGTCGGTTGCCAGTGGCCAGGAAAAGCAAGACCCAGTTTCGAAGTTTCACAGGTTTCAAGGTTTCCACGTCGTCCGCAGTGAAACTTTGAAACCTTGAAACTTGAAACCTTGAAACTTTGAAACTTTGCGCTACCGCTTGCTGAACTGGAAGCGCTTGCGCGCGCCCTTCTGGCCGTATTTCTTGCGTTCCTTGATTCGCGAATCGCGCGACAGGAACCCTTCGCCCTTCAGCTTTTTGCGCAATTCAGCATTGAACTGGATAAGCGCGCGAGCAATGCCCAGGCGGACCGCGTCTGCCTGGCCATCAACGCCACCGCCTGACACGTTGGCGAGCACATTGAAGCTGCTGGTGCTTTCGGTAGAGACCAGCGGCTGGCGCGCACGCACGCGCTGCGACTCGGTCACAAAATACTGCTCGAAAGCACGGTCGTTGACCTTGAACTCGCCGCTGCCCGGCCGCAAATAGACGCGCGCGATAGCTGCTTTGCGCCGTCCCGTTCCGTAATATTGAACCAGATCTGCCATGATAGCTGATTAGCTGCTAGCTTGTAGCTGCTAGCGAAAACGCGTATTCCTTCCCAAAAAATTAGCGGCCCATTTTGGGACCGCTTCGAACTAAGCCAATGCCAGAGTTTCCGGCTTCTGTGCCTGGTGCGGGTGCTTATCGCCGCGGTAAACCTTGAGCTTGGAAGCCATGCTGCGGCCCAGCTTAGTTTTGGGCAGCATGCCGACAATGGCGTCCTGAAGCACCGCTTCCGGGCGACGCCCCAGACGCTTGTTGAACTGCTCACTGCGCAACCCGCCGGGATAGCCCGTATAGCGGTGATAAACCTTACTTTCCGACTTCATGCCCGTCAAACGGACCTTTTCCGCGTTGATCACCACCACGTGGTCGCCCATATCCAGGAAAGTCGTATAACGCGGGTTATTTTTGCCCTGGAGCATGCGGGCTACACGTGTGGCCAAGCGGCCCAGAGGCTGTCCACTGGCATCCACGACGTACCACTTGCGCGCAATTTCCCCCTGTTTGGGGAAATAGGTTGACATCAAAATCTCTCCCAGAATGAAAACCGCTAAGAAGACCGCGTGAATCAATCCCGCGCTCATGAAAGCACAGGGGCTCAGGCGGGCGACAACAGTTGTCCCAAAGATTAAAAGATAACTGAGCAGGCAGTG
>DATJFA010000456.1:0-6611 GCA_035496015.1 Terriglobales bacterium
GGGAGTACCGCGGGATTACGATGAGGCGGTGAAATGGTATCGCAAGGCCGCCGAGCAGGGAGACATTCGGGCGGCGAGGAACCTGGGGTATATCTATGCGACCGGCCGCGGAGCACGGCTGGATTACGAAGAAGCTTACAGCTGGTTCCGTCGAGCGATTGCCGCAGGCGACAATGCCAGCAAGCGGGATTTGGCGAAGCTGCGGCAAATTATGACCGTGCGGCAGGTGCAAGAAGCGGAATTTCGCTGGTCAGCACAACGATCGTTGCTGTCTTCCTCGCCATCAGGCATGCCTCCCGTGGAAGCGTTGCGGCCACCCCAAGGCGGGCGCCCCTGACCTTTCCCGGAAAGCCTGATCAGCCCGGGCGGACAAAGCTCAAAGTGTCCCAGCGTTACTGCACAGGAACGGTCACGCTGAGCGGAATCCCACCTATATAGCCGGTAACGGTCAGCGAGCTAGTGCCGGTGGGGACAGTAATGTTCAACGTCGTGGCGGAGGCTCCGTTGGGAATGGATGCGGTTGACGGCAGCACTCCGCCAGGCTTGCTCGACAGATAAACGGTTGTGTTCTGAATCGCGCTTTTTGCGAGGCTCAATGTGACGGTTGCCTGTCCCCCGGCCGGGGCGGGATTAGGCGAGATGGTGACAGCACTCAGCGCTTCCAGGACGCAGCTCATATTCTGCAGTTGCTTCGGGGGAGTGGGAGGCGTAGCCCAAGGAACATTGTTGAAATCGAAGAACTCCGTCATATCAGGTTGCGCAGCATCACGCGACGTAAGACTCGGCAGGTTAAAGCGCGTTTCGATCAGCTTGAGGACCGCGGTGTAGTCCATGACCGTGTGTGACACGTAATTTTTCTTGGCAAAGGGCGAAACCACAATCAGCGGCACGCGGAATCCAGTGAAGAAGAATCCGCAGAGCGGATTGCTTGTATTGCCATAGCAGATGTCGTTACCGTTGGAACTGGTCTTCAGGTCAGTAGGATATTCGATGCTGTCAGGAGGCGTTGCCGGTTGGGGAGGCACATGGTCATAGAAGCCACCTGACTCGTCAAAGGTCAGCACAAACACCGAATCTTTCCAGGAGGGACTCGACATCAGCGCGTTAATGAAGCCCGAGACATATGCGGCGCCCGACTGCACATTGGGAGGATTGGTCACATCGTCGTCGGAAGAATGCTCGTCCAGCGCCACTTCGCTGGCGGGCTCCACAAACGCAACCTGGGGCAAGGTTCCGTTTTGGATGTCGCTCACTAGTTGTGTTGTCGGAGCGAATTGATTGGGCATGTGATTGATCACATATTGCCCGTACGTAAACTGGTTAAGGTAGCTCTGCGCGTACAAGCACGAGGGAGTGGAGCAACCATGCGCGTCGGGATGAACATAGATTTTCCAGCTTATGCCATGTTCTTGCAGAAGCTGAATGATGGTTTCGCTTGTTAGTTGTGGGCTGTTGCTGTCCTGCAATGGATAGACGTGGCCGGCTGAGGTCGCGCCGTACAAGTACATGCGGTTGGGCTGAGTTCGGCTCATGACCGGAGAAAACCAGCGGTCTGAAGTGGCAAAACTCGAAGCCATAAAGTAGTAATAGTTCAGTTGGTCGCCGGTGAAGTAGCCCATGGCACGGTGCCCAAGCACATCGAAGAAGCCAAAGCCGATGGCGTCTTTTCCTGCGGTGTGAACAAATCCATCCATAGGAGCGTTGTTCGCATTGGTGGAATCGTTGCGATTGCGGTCCACGTGGTCTTCATCCCAGGAGGGGCTGGGATTCTCGGTGCAGGCAGTCGCCAGCTTGTAGGCGCCCAGGGGCGCCCCTTTATCGTCTGTATTGGACGCGCTTGCAGGCTCACCGTCAAAAGTAGTTCCGTTGGTTGCTTGTGGGAAACCATTCTTCTGCCAATAGTCCGGGAGATGGCCGAAGTAGTGGTCGAAGGAACGGTTTTCCTGCAACATCACAATGATGTGGTTGATTGAGCTCAGGTCATGCGACTGGGCTTGTGCAAAAGCCGCGCTGACGCTTGCGTTTTGGCCATCAGCGAGGACAACCTGGCAAGTAGCTCCACTGCAGGCGCCGCTAAAGCCGGAGAAATTGAACCCTGCAGCCGGTGCAGCGCTCAGGCTAACCGCTGTTCCTGGCGGGAAACTCGCCGCGCAGCTGGAGGGGCAATTGATTCCTGCCGGGGTGCTTGTCACCGTTCCGCTGCCGGAAAGCGCCACCGTCAACTGGGCGGCCGGAACAGCAGTGAATGTGGCCGAGACAGCTTGGTTGCTGGAGAGCACAATTTTGCAGGACGAGCCGGTGCATGCTCCGGCGAAACCGGCAAAACTAAAGCCCGACGCAGGGGCCGGCGTAATGGTAACGGTGGTGCCTGGAGCAAAACTGGCGGTGCAGGTTGATGGGCAACTAATTCCAGATGGGTTGCTGGTTATCGTGCCGGTGCCGGACACAGCCACAGTCAGTTGCACCGGCGTAGAGGTTGACGGGCCAGAGCCACCACCGCAAGCAACTAACAGCAATGCCAGGCACAAAGAAAACAGCAACAAAGGGCGCAGAGACACAGGGTAAGGATCCCGCTACTTTCGAACTGTTGGTTGCGAAACAGCTTAGCTGGGTTGCTTGCCGTGTCCTGCTGCGAAGCACCGGCGGCGCCGCCATGGCCGAAGTCCGGACGGCCATAAGGGGGGTGCGTGGCTAATTCACTTGCCAGCGGGGGGTTGGCTGGGCGGGACCTCAATGCGTAGTGGCTGTCCCAGCGCGCTGGCCACGAACTTCAGCTGACTCGCGAGCGCCTGGCTCCAGCGTTCCACGCAATGCTGAGCCGATTCGTGCATCTGCCGCTCAAATGACTGCATGGTTTGCACGATCCCACTCTGCAGCACTTCGGAGACCGAAGCTTCGATTTCTCTTTGTGTATGGTTCAGCCGTGTGCAGGCGTCCTCGAGTTGAGTTGCAAGCGTTTGCGCATTGCGGGTTGTCAACTGTTCAAGCAGGACATCGGCGGCGCCTTCAAGTTCGGCTCTGGTCATAGAAGCGACTTCGCTGGCCATTGCCGCCAGGCGCGCCTCGAAATCTGATTCCAGGCGGCGGGCTGATTCGTCGAGCTTTGCCAGCCGACTTTCCACCACCGCGATTTGTGCTCTCACGCGCGACCAGTCCTCTGAGATGACGCCCTGCAGCCGCTGGATCTCCTGTTGCTGCTTCTGGTGTTCCGATTCCAACTGCTGGTGAAGAGAGCTCATCAACTCTTCGCTTTGCTGGCTGAGCCGAGTCTCTGCCGCTGCCACGCTCATTTGGAACTGTTCGACGGCGCTGCGGAACTGCTGTTGAAGGTCCTCGGCAATTCCGTCGGCCAAGGTCTGGGCACGTTGTTGAGCCAGCTTAAGCTCATTTGACGCGTGTTGCTGTAATTCACTTTGCGTCTGGCTGATCTTCCGCTCTATGGCGGCATGCGCCGTCCCTAGCACTCGGTCGGACTCTTCACGGGCCATTTGCAGGGCTCGTTGTCCGATGTCCTGACGCAGCCGTCCCCACAGCTCCTGTTCGAGCTCGGGAGGAATGTGCGATAGCGAGACCTCGAACCGGCTGCGGTTCCTCTCTCGCTGAGCCACCTTTTCCCGGAGCGTGGCTAGCTCCGCCTGCAATGGCTGCAGCAGAGGGACCACTATCTTCTGCAGGCGGTCAGCGGGGATCTGCTGGTCCAGGGCGTCGGGGGCGTGGCGCAGAGCGGCAGACGAACTGTGCAGTTTATTGTCGGGCGTGAGCTGTGGCTTCATGGCTAGCGGCTGCTCGTGCGGATGTACCCAGTCTTCCGGGCAGGGATTCAACCCCCAGAAATTGTCGGGCGCATCCAGCTGCGCACCCAGTCTCCAGGCTTCAGGCTTGGAGCCAATGCGCTGACAATCAATGATGCGGGCCATCATTTGACGGCCATCTTTGGTGTGGAAGTGCACCGGGATACCGGCTTTCACTTCCATCGGGGACCGTATGGCGCAACCGTGGGCGTTGACCACAAGGGTTTCGCACACCTCGGAGAAGTCATTGCTGGGGTCCAGGCTGGTCACCAGAAGAGGGACCGCGATCGGCACTCTCGAACTGCGTCGTGATGCGGAAGATGCGTTGTATTCCTGCATAATTATGTTCTCTGTTCTGTGAGCCGTCGCACGATCAAAAGTGCGATCGCGACTAACTGTCCTCAAACCGAGCTCTGCCTGCCATTGTGGGGCGCAGCATAGCCAAGGTATCCAGCAACACCGAGCAATACGCCTTTGCGCTTTCCTCCGTCAAAGAACTCTCGTCTTCCACCCACGGCCGCAGGCGCTCCATGGCCTTGGCACTGATGTAGATGTTGTGCTGGTTGGGTCCCTCGACGCTGGGCGCACGCCATGCGGAATCAAGAGTTCCGGCAGACTGCGTTCGCAAGAGACCGGCAATGTGCTGCAAAGACCTGCCAATGTTAGCTAACAGGAACAGGAGGATGAGGACGAACACTCCGGCAGCAGTGCTGTTCAACCACAGAGCGCAGGCTGCGGCGCCCGCGATGATTCCAATGAGGGGAAGTGCTTTGCGAACCGATTGCCGGGAGAGGTGGCGCTTCACGCCCGCGTTTTTCAGGAGCCTGCGAATACGCTGCTCTAATCCCCAAAATTTGTCGCCGCACCAACCGGATATGCTGCTCGCCAAGCCTCGAGCGGAGTTTTGTGTGGTGCTGTGCATGGTGTCCATCTCCGGAGTGCCAAAACGGATTCTAGGATGAGGTTGGTACTAATCCCATGTAACGAAAGGAGTGCAGCAAATTCGTCTTCAGTGCCGCCAGAGCCCACGGCTGGTTGTGCATCCTGGATGAGAATGTGCGCGCCTCCCATTGTCCTAGCGGACAATGTGAATTCGCTGCCAGAAGTAACTTTCTCATTCTGAAACGCGAGTGTCTCGCATCTTCCAGCCTGTGCTTGCGGAGGGCCCTATATCTGTCGGGATGGGGGGTAAGACTCGCAGAGGCGTTTTATTGCGCCCCGCTCTGAGTCATTCAACTGGACGAATTCAACACCGTAGTGAAAACTGCGACGATTGCGAACGGTTGCATATACCTTGAGTGCGGGCGCCAGCTCCAGGTAGACCGTTCTCCCGGGCGACAGGTGTTCGGGCAGGATCACATCCAGTCCGCCTTCGCTCAGTACGCGGCAGCGGCCGTTGAGCGGCAGGGTAGATGGCTCATTCGGTGCCATGATCGCCCGAACAGGCCGGTCTACTCTATACCGTGGGAAGCGGCGTTTGATCATCGTGCAAAGCGTACCTCGAATTTCCTGAGACCGTGCTCTCACCGAAGGCCATGGCCGCGTGGACAAACTACGGCCAGCTATGGTTGTGTCCCCGAAAGACTTTGGAAGGGTGGTGTTATGCCGGATTCAGCCACAATATTCCGCCACGCTCGATGGTGGGCACGCGGAAGACTAAGTGAGTGCCGCGATGCTCAGGCGGCACTTCCTGCTTCTGGCCCAGGAACGGCACATAGTACATGCGCAAAGCTGGAGCCGCGGGCACGGTCACCGTCATTCCTGATTCCGACGTAGGTACTGCGTTCTGGCCGCCGCGCAATCCACGAATGTTGAAGAGGAAGATGTGGGCTGCGCCATTCACACCGGCAATATTGGTAACGATCAGGGGGGAAGCGCTGATCTGAATGGCGGCATCGGCCGTAATGGCCGTGAGCATGTTAGTGGCCCGCTGCTCGTCTGCTTTCTCCAGATTCGGGTCCAGGGATTGCAGGTAGGCGGTCCCAGCGCGCCCCTCGAGGCGCACAATCTGGCTGGAAGCGGGCAGGTCAGTGGCGTCCTGGCCCGAAATAATGAGTCTTGCGCCGCTGGCCAGCAAATTCTTCAGGCTGGTCCGTTCCGCGTCATCCAGCACGCGGACGTCAGGCAGTATCAGGGTTTTGCCTTTGAACCCGGCCAGCGTGCGCGGGCTCACAACCTCCCACTCGCGATGGTGCTGAAGGAGGAGAATGGCCCAGCCCTGGAATTCGGGTAGGAACTGGCTTTCGAAGTAGTCTCGCGTCCGAGGCGAAAAATAAATTCCGGCAGGCTGAAGAGGCTCCCGCAGATTGTAGATCTCTGTTTCATTTTCGGCCATCCAGGCAAAAATGCGCTGCCGCATGGCCCTATCGTTTGAGCCTGCCATTACGTGGCCGGGCGCATCCCAGAAATTTGCTCCCGCCGCTATTTGCGACATGGCCAGGTTCTGCATGGCATCGGCAGGCTTGATTTTCTTGTCGCCATCCCAGGAATAGTTCAGGATCCAGGTGGGCTTGCCCTGGGCAAAAGCGCGGAAAGCCCGCATTCCCACCTGATATTTGAGCCAATCCAGCGGGGTGCGCGAGGAAGCCATGTGGTCGCCGCCGCCGAACTCATACTCGTGGGCGACGGCGTCCACGACGGGATAGAGTTGGTACACGTCGGCGCCCACCCGTACCGCCGCCTCATCAATACCGGGATAGATTTCCGGGATCGTCTTGATGTTGGGATTCACCGACTTGGCGTTCTGGTCAATTTCCTGCATGAAATCCGTGATTGTGCGTATACGGAAGTCAACCCACTTGCGGAAGTTCGGATCGTTGA
>DATJFA010000457.1:0-2380 GCA_035496015.1 Terriglobales bacterium
CATCGCCGCCGATGAGAACGTAATCATCGAATCGAACAGCGTGGTCGGGTTCCTGCAGCCGGACGTTTATCTCACCGTGCTTGATTTCGCCGTGGCCGATTTCAAAGAGTCCGCCCGCCGTTATCTCGACCGGGCCGACGCGGTGGTGCTGCACGATCCCGCCGCCAATGGCCACTGTGAGCCCTCCTGGAACCGGGTTTCGCGCGCCCACCTGGCGGGCAAGCCCATCTTCTACATCACGCCGCCGCCGTATATTACTCCGGAGATTGTGGACTTCGTGCGCCAGAAGATCGAGCCGGTGCATGCGCAAGTTTGAAGTCCTGTTCGACCAGGGCGAGAAGAGCCCGGTGCAGCACCCCGCCTACGCTCCCTACGGCAAACTCGGATTTCCCCCGCCTCCACCGGACCGCCCATGGATTTACAGCAACTTCGTGCAAACGTTGGACGGCATCACTTCGTGGAAAGGGGAGCATGCGCTGGGCGGCGATATTTCCCACTCCGCCGAGGACCGCTGGCTCATGGATCTGCTGCGGGCGCACGCCGATGCCGTCCTGCTGGGCAGCAAGACTTTGGCGGTGGAGAAAGCCGTGCTCGGCGCAACCTCTCGGGGCGCAACCTACCATATTGAAGATGCGCAGCTGCGCGATCTGCGCTCCCGCCTGGGGCGCCGCCGCGAGACCATCATTTTTGTGACCGGTTCGGCCGCGCTTAAGCTCTCTGACTACGCAGTCTTCGACGGCGACAAGGTGGACGCGGTGATTCTGACTGCTCGGGCAGGGGCAGAGAAGCTGGCACCGCAGCAGGGAAGTCATCCACACGTTCGGGTCCTGGTAGCGGGTGAGGCTAACGTGGTTGATCCCGCCGCCATGCGAATGTTGGCGCGAGAGCTGGATATTCGCCTGCTGCTCTGCGAAGGCGGCCCGACCCTCTACGGCTACATGTCTCGCGTCGGACTGATCGATGAGAAGTTTCTGACCATCTCGCCCGTGGAAGCCGGGCAGATTATTCCCGAGGAGCAGGAAACCGGGATGCTGGAAGGCCCGGCGCGCCTGCGACCCACCACCTTCAGCGCACCGGGGTTTACGGCCGACAAGGCGCCCTGGTGGAATTGGATCAGCTGCCGCAAGGCGGGAGACCATGAATTCAGTCGCTACCGCCGGAAAGCAGCTGTCTAGCTGAATGGCTGTCTGGCTGACTAGCTGCTAGCTAATTCCTGGTATGGCGTCATGCTGAGGCGCTAGCGCCGAAGCATCTTGCGCGCGCTACCTCAACTTCGTGATGCGGACGCTCGGCAGTGCACGCGAGATGCTTCGAGGCTAAAGCCTTTCAGCATGACTCCTTGCCACAGGACAGCTAGTGAACTCGCCAGCTACTCAGCCAGTAAGCCGCTTTTGCTATGCTTCAACTGTGAGGCAACTCCACCTCGATGCCTGGCTGCTGGCCATTCTTTCCGGCGTCCTGCAGATTCTGGTATTCCCCCTGCCCAATCTCTATCCCCTGAGCTGGATCGCCGTAGCCCCGCTGGTGATAGCGGTGTTGCGCGCCCGCGAACCGGAGGAAATCCGCCTGCCCGCGGGACTGGCGCAGAAATACCTGCCGGCCACAGCCTTCCAGGGTTTTCTGCTCGGCTACGTGAGCGGTGTCATGTGGTATGCCGGCACCTGCTACTGGGTCTACCACACCATGCACCAATACGGCGGGCTCAGCGCGCCGGCCGCCACCGGCATTCTGGTGCTCTTCTGCCTTTATCTGGGGCTTTACGAAGGCTTGTTTGGGGTGACGGTGGCGCTTCTGGCGGGAGGCAGGTCCGCAGGCTCACGACGGGCATTGTTTCTCAGCCCGTTTGTCTGGGTGGCGTTGGAACTGGCCCGCACCCGCATCAGCGGCTTTCCCTGGGACCTGCTGGGCACGGCGCAGGTGAATAACATCTCGCTCAGCCGGCTGGCCACCATCACCGGCGTCTACGGTGTGTCGTTCGAAATCATGCTGGTGAACACGGTATTTGCCGCCGCCTTCCTGGTCGGCCGCGACAAGCGCAAGGTGATCCTGGTCGAAGGCCTAGTGGTGGCCGCGGCTCTGCAGTTGCTGGCCCTGATCCACCCTGCGCCCTTGCGCACAGATCGCACCGCGCTGCTGGTCCAGGAAAATATCCCCATCCTGCCCTCGGAGGACTGGACGGCACAATTCTTCCAGAACACAGTCGCCGACCTGACCCGGCTGAGCGTGCCGCCGGACGTGCCGGGCGCGCCCAAGCCCGACCTGGTAGTCTGGCCGGAATCACCCGCGCCGTTCTACGTCAACGATCCCCGCTTTCGCCAGGAGATTGCGGCAGTGGCTGAGAAAGACCACGCCTACGTGGTGGCGGGCAGCCTGGGCGAGG
>DATJFA010000458.1:0-2758 GCA_035496015.1 Terriglobales bacterium
TGTAGAAGTTCATCGCTTCTTCGGCCTTGCCGTCGAACCAGAGAAAGGGAACGATTTTCTGCATAGCTGAACTCCTTTTGCCTGAAACTCCTTTTTTACCCACAGAGGACACCGAGAGCACAGAGGATGCAAAATATGGCCGTTCTGCGATTTCAGTGCGGGATCATCCATTGCAGGACCTTAGACATTGCATCTGGGTCCGCAAGATTCGATTTTTCCATTCATTTCCTCTGTGTACTCTGTGTCCTCGGTGGTGAATAAAATCAGGTTCGCGCGCGACTCACGGCCACGCGTTCTTCTTCGGCAGTTGCGGCGAGGGATGAAGAAGCCGCCGCCTTTTTGCGGCCAAAACGCAGGAAGCGCGGCTCTTCCCTCCAGGAACTGTGCAGGAGAAAAACCGCGAGCAGCAGCATCTCCGGGGTGATGGGGTGCTGATAGCGGGGATGGCAGTGGGTGATGTAGTAAACCAAGGGATAGAAAAGAAACAGCCCGGCAAAGAGCCAGGCGCCGCGGTGGCGGCGCCGGAAGGCCAGCCACAATCCCCAGAAGGCCAGCAGGGCCACGGCAAAGTACAAGGCGTGGCGGGAGCCGATGCCGAAACGGCGGGCGACGCGGCCCTGTTCCGGAATGGTGAACCAGAAGAAGCCGACGCGTTTCAAAGTCAGTTGGGCAAAACGGCCAGGGTGCTGCGCGATCCATTGTTCTGCAATCTTCTGCTTGGCGGCCACGTAAGCCAGTTCACCCTGCTGGGCGAAGCTGGCCATCTCGTACTTGTTCCACACGGGATGGTCCCAGAACATGCACAGGCCTTCAGAGCCTTCGTGGTTGCCCATGTAGAGCTCGTCTCCGAAATCGCTGCGCGGAAAGATAAACCTGCCCATGACCGCGTAGTTGCGGGCAACCCAGGGCGAGACCGCCAGCACGAAGAGCAGCGCCGAGGCGGCGGCGTGGCGGAAGCGGAACTGGTGCTCCTGCCGCAGACGGTACCACAGCCATATGGCGGCCACCGGCAGGAAGGAAAGGCAGGAGGCGTTGGTGAGCGCCAGCACGCCCCAGAGGAGACCATATAGCGCCCAGGTCCGGGCGCGAGCCTGGCGGGCCAGGCGCAGGGTCAGCCAGAAAAGCAGGGTCAGCAGAAAAGCGGAAACCGTGGTCTCCCAGATCCAGAAGCTCCAGTTGATGCTGTAGGGCAGGAGCGCCCAGGCCCAGGCTGCAAGCACAGCTACGGCAACGCCGAATAATTCCGTGCCCACGAGGTAAATGGCCAGGCAGGTGAGGGCGGAGAAGACGCTGTTGATGACCATAATGGCCAGAGCGGAAGCGGCCGTGTAAATGCCGAGGATCTTGAACACGCCGGCGACCATGAGCGGGTACACCGGACCCAGCCAGGCGGTGGGGCCGGAGGGGCCGGGAAAGGGCGAACTGAAACCGTGTCCGGAGGCGAGGGCGCTGGCGATTCTGCCCACCTCGAAGCCGAAAAATAGATGGCCATAGGCTGCGGGTATGGCGTAGCGGTGACGGAGGAGGACGCTCACCACCCGCGCCACAAGAGCGACAACAACCATCACCATTGGAGAGTAGAAGAGGCGCCGATGGAGACTGGGGACGGGAGGGCTGGCGGAGGCGAAAGGCGAGGACATTACGGCATCACCGCCAGTTGCTGGCAAACAGAATGGGTAATGGAACTGGCGGGCGTCGCCGTCACAGGAGCCTGCCAGCGAATTCTGGCGTCCTCCACCGCGCAGAAGTCGTGGTCCCCCGTTTTGTGAACCGTCTCCGCGGCCGCCACGACCACGTAGCTCGAGTTGGGACCGGCGCCGGCAGGGCGGGCTGCACTAAGCGCATAAAAAAAACCGCCGCGTGACTCCCGGACTGCTTCGGGCAAATGGCAATCAATCAGGCAGGCATGGTCCGCCGTCGCACGGCACTGGCGCTGGTCGCAGTTGCCGGCCAGGCGGGCGAGCGAATCGGCGTAGCCAATGGCGGGATAAGCCGTCTTGTAGGACTGTTGCGCGGAAGTGATAATATCCACGTTGGCCACTGCCGTAGCCTCGTTGGCGGCAACCCGGGAATTGAGCAGCCGGGGTATGAGGGCGGCGGCCAGCAGCATCGCCAGTCCCGTAATGATCAGGACCTCTACCAGGGAAAAGCCATGGGCGCGTGAGGACATCAACTTGTCTTCATGCGGCAGGCTGGGCGGATCGTCCCGCCACCCCAATTGCTGCCGCAAAGCCTTCATTCTAACGGAATGCAGGCGGAGGAGACAGGCGAGCCCAACCCTTTTCACTTCGGCGGAGAATCAATGCTGCTAATTGCCTCGCTTGTGCTGGCCATCGTGCCTCTGCTGGGAATTGCCTACATCTTTGCCCAGGGCTCGTTCGACACGGTAGATAACCTGTTCTACGCGCTGATTCTGCTGAGCATGTCGGGGGTGATGGCGGCCAACGCGGTGGCGGAATGGCGGCGCCGACAGCGGGTGGCGCGGGCCGGGCTCGTGCCGGCAAGAAGGGCTCAGCTCGCGGCCAGCGCAGCCGGCACTTTCACCGAGCGCGGCCTGGTAGAAGACGTTCTATTTTTTGAAAGCCCCATTGGCCAGCCGGACAAGTCCATTGTGACTCTGCGCAGCGGCCGTGGCCCCGCGCGCCTGCTCTTCTTTGAAGGCGACTTGCGCAACCAGTTGCCCGCCGGCCACCAGGTGGAAGTTACCTACGAGGCGCAGAACGGAGCCAACCGCGTGCTGGCGCTGAGCTACAAGTAG
>DATJFA010000459.1:0-7654 GCA_035496015.1 Terriglobales bacterium
GCTGCTCTACAAGGAACTGCACGAGTTGACCGGATACGACATGGCTCTGCCCATGAACTCCGGCGCCGAGGCCGTCGAAACGGCGGTCAAGACCGCCCGCAAGTGGGGCTACACCGTCAAAGGCGTGCCCGAGTGCCACTCCGAAATCATCGTCTGCGCCAATAATTTCCACGGCCGCACGATCACCATCATCAGCTTCTCCACCGACGAGCAATACCGCCGCGGCTTCGGTCCGTTTACGCCTGGCTTCAAAATCATTCCCTATGGCGACTCCCGCGCCCTCATCGGCGCCATCACCGCCAACACCTGCGCCTTTCTGGTCGAGCCCATTCAGGGCGAAGCCGGCATCATTATCCCGCCCGATGGATTCCTGCGCGAAGCGGCCGACATCTGCCGCCGCAACCGCGTGCTGCTCATGCTGGACGAGATTCAGTCGGGCCTCGGCCGAACCGGCAAGCTCTTCGCCTACATGCACGAGGGCATTCATCCCGATGTGCTGATCGTCGGCAAGGCCTTGGCCGGCGGCTTCTATCCTGTCTCTGCTGTGCTGGCCTCGAAAGACATTCTGGGCGTCTATCAGCCCGGCGACCACGGCAGCACCTTCGGCGGCAATCCGCTGGGCTGCGCCGTGGCGCGCACCGCCTTGCGCGTTCTCATTGAGGAAAAGATGATCGAGCGTTCGGCAGAACTGGGCGCTTATTTCCTGGACCGACTGCGCACCCTGAGCAGCCCTGACCTGCGTGAAGTCCGTGGCCGTGGCCTGTGGATCGGTATCGAGATGAACAGCCCGGCTCGCCCCTACTGCGAAGCGCTCAAGCGGGAGGGCATTCTGTGCAAGGAAACGCACGACCACGTCATCCGCATCGCTCCGCCCCTGGTCATAACTCGTGAGGAGATTGACTGGGCCTTCGACCGCATCAAGCAGGTGATCGAAAAGTGACACCGCAAGGCGTCATGCCGAACCGCTTCGGCGGTGAGAGCCTGCCCTGAGCTTTTCGAAGGGCACTTCGCGTGCAGCGCGGATGATTTGTGGGTTGTCATCCTGAGCACAGCGAAGGACCTGCTTCTTGCGTGGTGCATACCTCATCTTCATGAGAATTGCAGAAATTCGTATCAGGGCACGGCTTCAGCCGTGCCGACCTGGCGTCGTTATTCTCCGGCTTTAGCCGCTGCTTGCTTTGAAAGTTTCGGCCTCAGCCGAAACGTAGCGCGCCCGCATCTCTGGCCAGCTCTGCCTTCCAGGCGCTATCATCAACTCCCATGTTTACTCGGGTCCTCTTCTGTCCTCCCACTTATTTCGAAGTACGCGAGGTCAAGAATCCTTACATGCGCGGTCTGCTGCCGGTGGACCGGGTGCTGGCGCAGCACCAGTGGGACGCGGTGTGCGAGGCCTTTCGTGCCGCCGGCTATACCGCCGAGCTCATTGACCCGGTGCCTGGGCTTGAGGATATGGTGTTCGCTGCTAATCCTGTCTTCGTCGGCCACCATGCCACCCACGGCCGCTTTGTCGTCCCCGGCCGCATGCGCTATGTCTCCCGTCGCGCAGAAGTGCGCCATTATGTGGAGTGGTTTCGCTCCCATGGCTATAAGGTCCTCGACCTCGACTTGCAAGAAGAGTTTCTTGAGGGCCACGGCGATCTGATCTGGGACGCCGATGGCGCCAGGGTCTGGGCTGCTCACGGCTTTCGTTCCACCATCGGCGGAGTCGAAAAATTTGCCGCCGCCATGAGCCGAATGGATATTTCGGTTATCCCGCTGCAACTGGTGGACGAGCACTTCTACCATCTCGATGCCTGCTTCGCCCCCCTGCGTCCAGGCGCGGCTCTGGTCTACCCTGGCGCCTTTGACGCCGACTCGCTGGCCAGGATTCGTGCGCACGTCCCACGTATTTACGAGGTGGATCGCGAAGACGCGTTGAAGTTTGTCTGCAACGGCGTCTCCGCCAACGGCAAATTTCTCACCCCCGCCATTACCCGCTGTGTTCGGGAAGTCCTTGCCCGCGAGGGTTTGCAGCCGGTGGTGCTCGACACCTCTGAGTTCCTGAAATCGGGCGGCAGCATCTGCTGTCTCAAGCTTCTCTTTGAGTGACTGCACGGGCCTTAATTCGTCTAGGGTAAATCAAGAGTATGTTTCTAAGGTGAAACGCTGCATTGCTGAGCTCATTCGTGCCGCGATATAGTCGCTGAACAACGCCCTCCAACAGGGGATCGTGTGCGTCTTTTTTCCAGCTGCATTGCCGTCATTGGGGTTTTTCTTTGTCTACTGGCTTCCGCATGCGGAGGTGCCGGCACCTCCGCTCCTGTCAGCTCCACCGTTTCAGGCCCTGCGAGTTCTCCCACCGCAGTCTCAATTACCGTGACACCTCCGTCCGCAACTGTCACTGTAGGCAGCACAGAGCAATTCAGCGCAACCATCACCGGCGCTACTAACACCTCGGTGAGCTGGACCGTCAACGGTGTTCCCGGCGGCAACTCCTCGGCCGGCACCATCACCAGCACCGGACTCTATTCAGCGCCTTCCACTGTACCGCCCAACGCTGCGGTTCAAGTCTCGGCTGTCTCCCAGGCTGATGGTTCGAAATCAGCGGCCGCTTCGGTGACCATTACTCACCTGCAGATCGGGCACGTCTTCCTCGTCGTCGAAGAAAATCACGGCTATTCCGCCGTGATTGGCAGCTCCTCTATGCCCTGGCTTAACAGCCTGGCCGGCCAGTTCGGTCTGGCCACCAACTACTACGCCAACTCCCATCCTTCGATTGGAAACTACTTCATGCTGACCACCGGCCAGCTCGTCACCACTGACGACAGCTTTACCGGAACCGTCAATGTGGATAACCTCGCGCGCGAACTCATCGCCGCCGGCAAGACCTGGAAATCCTACGCGGAGAGCCTGCCCTCGGTCGGCTACACCGGCGGCGACTCCTACCCGTACCTGGAGCGCCACAATCCCTTTTCCTACTTCAGCGATGTGCGCAACAGCAGCGTGCAGCGCCAGAACCTGGTGCCCTTCACCCAATTTGCCGCCGACCTCGCCAATAGCCAACTGCCCGTTTTCTCCTACATCGTGCCCGATGCCGAACACGATGCTCACGACTGTCCTAATGGCGGCCAGAGCTGCTCCGATAGCCTGAAACTCTCAACCGCCGACACCTGGCTGAAGATCAACCTGGGCCCGCTGCTCTCCAGCGCCCAGTTTCAGAAAGACGGCCTTCTGATCATTGTGTTCGATGAAGCGGCCACTTCCGACAGCTCGCATGGTGGCGGCCACGTTGCCATGCTCTTGGTTGGACCCGCAGTTAAGCCCACTTACCAGCCTTCCACCTTCTACCAGCACCAGAACACCCTCCACCTTCTCATCAACACCACCGAAGCTGCAGCCGCGCCCGGCAGCTCTGCTAAGACCAGTGATATGAGTGAATTTCTGCGTTAGAACTCTGGCCAGAGCCGGCCAGCTGTTCTTAAATGACAACTCAGCACCAGAATCCAGGCTCCAAGTAGCCAGGATATTCCCGTGCGGCCACGTTATCTTTATCTCGCGCTCTCCTTCGTGATCCTTTCGGCTCTGGCGCTCTCCACCGCCTGTAGCGGCGCTCGGGGCATGTCAACCCTCAGCTCCAATCCCGCCAAGGGGACTGTTCCCCAGTTTGGCCACGTGGTGCTGCTTGTTGAGGAGAATCACAGCTATTCCAGTGTGATCGGCAGTTCTTCCATGCCCTATCTGAACAGCCTGGCACGCCGTTACGGCCTCGCCACCAACTATTACGCCAACATTCACCAATCCATCGGCAACTACTTCATGCTGACCACCGGCCAGATCATCACGGTGGACGACAGTTTTAACGGAACGGTGAACGCTGATAATCTCGTCCGCGAACTGCTCGCCGCAGGAAGGACCTGGAAGTCTTATGCTGAAAGCCTGCCCTCAGTGGGCTACACCGGAGGGGATGTATTTCCTTACCTCGAGCACCACAATCCTTTCTCCTATTTCAGCGACGCGCGCGGCAATAGCGCCCAGCTGCAAAACCTGGTGCCGTTCACCCAGTTTGCAGCCGACCTGTCGGCCAATACGCTACCCACTTTTTCTTTTATTGTTCCCAACGCGGAGCATGACGCCCATAGCTGTCCCGACGGCAGCTTGAACTGCGATGATTCTGTGCGCCTTTCCACCGCCGATAGCTGGCTGCAGGCCAACATTGCTCCCCTGCTGGCCAGCAGCGCATTTCAGAAGGATGGGTTACTGGTGATCGTTTTCGACGAGTCGTTTGATATTGACCTTGCCAACGGCGGTGGCCACGTGCCCATGCTGGTCATCAGCCCGCGGGCGAAGTCCGGCTACCAGTCCACCACTTTCTTTCAGCACCAGAGCACCCTCCGGATGCTGATTGAGGCCACCGGGGCAAAGGCATTTCCTGGCGCCTCGGGCGGGGCGCCCGATATGGGCGAGTTCTTTCAGTAACGGAACCGTCTAAGCCGCAGCGCCCTCGCCGGCCGCAACCTTCACCGACCCGGAGCAAACCGAAAACAGTAGCTCCAGGTGGGTCGTGATTCCCAGTTTGTGGTAAATGCCGTGCAGGCCCTGTTGCACTGTGCGTTCCGTCAGATTCAGGCAACGGGCGGTTTGTTCCTCGGTCAGATTATTCAGAACACAGCGCACAATCTGCTGTTCGATGGGGGTGAGCGGTTCCGACATATTGGCGTCCTCCCTCGGTGGCTGGGGCCCGGGTTCGTTCCAAGGCCGTGATTGAGGTCTGTTTAGGCGCTGGGAGATGGTATCGGATTGCCCAGGTAGCTCCTGGTTCGAAACTGCCTGGGCAATCTGATCTACGAAGTGGCTTGACGGAACGTTAACCTGACCCCATGCCTTTGGGAATGGCCCATCAGTGCCATGAGGAGTTGGCAACGCAGCAGTTTTGCACCAAATTGTGTGCTCTTGTCACTCTGACAGGCACCAGCTGCAATTGCTTCGTGGAAGCAACAAGCTATTAGAGGAAGCAATAGCCAGCCGTACGGCCTGACTACAATCTCCATGGTTGTGTAAAAGCTGCTGGTATTCGGTTGTGTATGAGCTGCTCGTATTCGGTTGTGTATAAGCTGCTGGTGTTCCTGCCCTGATGCAGCCCCGGAGGGGCGCAATACTAAAGCCCAGGACGGAAGTCCTGGGACTCGATGCCTTCACACCACCCGAGTCCCGTTAGGGACGGCACCTGCAAAATTCGCGTTGTTATCTCTAGACCGCTGAAGTTGCCCTCGCGCTGCACAGCGCCGCTCCGCCCGCAATCCCCGCATCCGCTCCGTACCGTGCCATCACCAGCGGAATTTCCCCGCAACGGGAATTGATGCAGTATCTGGGCAGACGCTCGCGGATCTCCTCAAAAAGCGGCTGGAGCATGGCTGCCACCCCGCCCCCCATCACCATCACATCCGGCTCCAGCAAATCCACCATGTTGCCCAACCACAACGCCAGGAGATCCACTGTCTCCAGCAGCGTTTCCCGTGCCACCGCGTCGCCCACCGTATAAGCTTGCCCCACCATCTCCGGCGTGATCGCCTCTGCATTCCCTTGGGCCAAATCGAGAAGAGAAGACCTTTGCCCGGCGGCCAGCTTGGCCCGTGCCCGCCGTGCAATCGCCGGCCCGCAGGCCAGCACTTCAATGCATCCCGGTTTCCCGCAGCCGCACTGCGGCCCACGATAATCAATGCTCACGTGCCCGCCCTCGGCTGCGGCGCCGGTCCGTCCGTGGTAAATGCGCCCGTCAAAGACAATTCCGGTCCCGATCCCGGTGCCGATGGTGGCGTAGAACACATTACGGTAGCCCCGCCCCGCTCCCCACCGCGCCTCGGCGAGCGCCGCCGCATTACCGTCGTTATCCAGCTTTACTGGCAATCCGAAAGTCCGGCTCACTTCTGACACCAGCGGGTAATTGCGCCAGCAGGGGAGGTTCGGGGGATTTATCACCACGCCGGTATGGGGATCTACCGGTCCCGGCGAGCACAGGCCGATGCCGCGCAGCGCGTTCCAAAGGGAAGAACCTGCACCCAGCTTTTCCCCCAACTTCTTAATTGCGGCCACTACCGCCGCCAACCCCGCGGAAGCCTCGCCGTGGGCCGCCATGGGCGTGCGCACCTGCTGCACGATGGTGCCACTCGCATCCACTAGCCCGGCGGCTATTTTGGTGCCGCCGATGTCCACACCCATCGCCAGGCTTTCTTTCCTCAGTGTCATGTTAGGGCTGTACGATCTCAAGATTTGTGGCGCGGGCGCCCTCGCCCGCGATGGGACAGGGAAAGTCGCTCTACCCCTTCGCGTACCGCTCGCTATTGGGCTTCGACCCGCTCAATGCGAAAAACAGAATGTACAAATAGCACAACGCCGGCACGATCAAGGCGTAGTGCAATCCCTGCCCCCACAAAGCGCCACCGTAGGATCTGGCGTTGATCAAGTCCCCCATCCTGCCGACAAACCAGGGAATGGCTGCCCCGCCCACAATGGCCATGATCATGATTCCCGAGCCGTCCCCGGTCAGTGGCCCCAGCTCCGCCACGCCCAGGGTGAAAATACTGGGGAACATGATGGAGTTGAAAAAGCCCACCAGCAGAATCGCCCACATCGCCACATGGCCGTTGCTGAGCACGGACACGGTGACCAGCAGCGCCGCCATAATCGCGCAGAACCCCAGCAGGCTTCCCGTCTTAATCTTCTGCAGCAGGGCCGATCCGATGAATCGCCCCACCATTGCGCCCAGCCAGTAAAGCGAAATGTATTTGGCCGCCATGATCAGCGCCTGCTGGTAGCGGGCGGCGGCGGAAGGCACGCTGGCCTCGCTGATGAAGTGGCCAATGTTATCCAGCGCCAGATAGTTGGCGATCGAGCTGCCAATCGCTACCTCCGCTCCCACATAAACAAAAATGGCAATCGCCCCGAAAATCAGGTTGGGGTGTTTCCAGATGGAATCATTCACTTTCTCCCCAATGTGGTGCTCGGCCGATTGAATTTCCGGCAGCTTGGCCAGCCCGATCAGCACGGCCAGCACCACCAGGGCAATTCCCAGCCCCACATAAGGCTTGATGACAGACGCTGCTTGCTCCACCGGGCTCGCGTTCGCCGTAATGCCGGTCAGAATCAGGTGCGCGCCTACCCAGGGCGCCACCACCGTGCCCAGCGAATTGAACGCCTGTGTCAGGTTCAGCCGGCTGGACGCAGTCTCCGGCTTCCCCAGAACCGTCACGTATGGGTTCGCCGCCACTTGCAGCACCGTTATTCCCGCCGCCAGCACAATCAGCGCGGTCAGGAACAGCCCGAACGATGGCACCTTAGCGGCGGGCACGAACAGGAACGCGCCCGCGCCCATGGTCAGCAGGCCTACCACCATCGCTTTCTTGTATCCCAGCCAGTCAATGATCTTGGCCCCCGGGATCGAGAAGACGAAGTAGGCGGAAAAGAAGGCAGTTTGCACTAGCATGCTGACCGCCAGCTTGATGTTGAAAACATGCTGGAAGTGGGGGATCAGCACGTCATTCAGCGCTGTCAGCGACCCCCACATGAAGAACAGGGTCGTCACTACCGAAAGCGCTCCGCCGTAGCTGGCTGGGGGCGCTCCCGTTGTGGTTACGGAAGAGGTCTTGGTGTTTGCGATAGCCATTAGAAGTTATCCGCT
>DATJFA010000460.1:0-2781 GCA_035496015.1 Terriglobales bacterium
ATGAAGACGTCATGGTGCCTGGGCTGGACACGGCGGGTCACGCCAGTAAAGCACAGTTGCCGGATTCAGCAAAAGCAAAAATCGGGGTAAGGTGCTGTCCACTGCTATGTCGTGTGGCTCAATTGCCGCCGGAGGCCCTCAACGATCAGGCCGAGCAGCGCGTAAGCAATTGCATTGCTCGCGAACACCAGATAGATGGAGGCAGGAAAATTGAAATGCATGCTGGCCCAGGCAATAGGCTGAGTCAACAGGGCAAGATTCCAGACCAGCGGGTCGGCTTGCATCAAGTTAGGGAAAGTCGCAGCGGCATAAAAAGCCCAGCCCGTCGCTACCAGAAGTCCAGCAAACGCCCACAGAAGAATGCGGAATTTCATGGCGCCGCTCCTCCCGTTCTGATGAACAATCATCCCACCCCTGGCTGCGGCGTGCAAACCGATGTGCCGGTGAGAAGCTGGCGCTACGTCGCGGGCGAGGCGCCCGCGCCACCAAAAGCTAAGGAGAGTTCACACTGTGTCGGCGGCGTGATCCCGGACCTGCGCCTCGCCACGCAGTCGCACTAGCAGGGCAATGGCGCCGCCCACCGCCAGCGTGGCGCCAATCACCAGCAGTCCTTCTTTGAAGCTGCCGGTATGAGTGCGCACCAGGCCGATGATGTAGGGGCCGAAGAATCCGCCCAGGTTACCTACGGAATTGATCAGCGCAATAGCCGCTGCAGCGGCGGTTCCAGTCAGCAGGTTGGCAGGCATGGTCCAGAAGGGGCCCAGCATCGAGAACACGCCCAGCACGGCCACGGTGAGGCCGGCAACCATGGGAACGAGGGACGTGGATTGCGCGGCCAGCACCAGTCCGGCAGCGCCGGCGAAGGCGGGCACGGCGGTATGCCAGCGGCGTTCGCCTGTGCGGTCGGAATGCACGCCGACCAGCACCATGGAAATGGCGGCAGCAATGTAGGGGATGGTGGAGAGCAGCCCAATCACGAAATCGCTGACGCCAGAGAGGCTGCGGATCAGGTTGGGCAGCCACAGGCTGATGCCGTAGGAGACGGTAGCCAAGCCATAGTAGACCACCACCAGCAGCCAGATGCCCGGGTGAGTAAACGCTGCCCAGACATTCGTGTGCGTGACGGCCGCGGTCTCATCGTGTTCCCGGCGCAAGGTGGCCAGCAGCCAGTTGCGCTGCTCGTCGGAGAGCCAGGTGGCCTGGTCGGGCCGGTCGGTCAGGTAGTACGCGGCCAGGCCACCCAGCAGCATGGCGGGTACGCCTTCCATCAGGAACATCCATTGCCAGCCGGCCAGGCCGGAATGGCGCAGCCCGAGCAGCGCGCCCGAGATGGGGCCGCCCACCACGCCCGAGAGCGGCGCCGCGGTCATGAACCAGGCCACGGTGCGGGCGCGGGCATCGGCTGGAAACCAGTTTTTCAAATACAGAATGACGCCGGGGAAGAATCCCGCCTCGGCCACCCCCAGCAAAAAGCGCAGGGCGTAGAAGCTGTGCGGGCTGCGCACAAAAATCATGGAACTGGAAATCGCGCCCCAGGCCACCATCAGCCCCGCCAGCCAGTGGCGCGCGCCTACACGCTCCAGCAGCAGGTTGCTGGGCAATTGAAATACAAAGTAGCCGGCGAAGAACAGGCCCGCGCCCAGGCCATAAACTTCGTCGCTCAAATGCAGCTGGCCCTGCATCTGCAGCGCCGCAAATCCCACATTGATCCGGTCGAGATAAGCGACGATGTAAAGCAGGAAGAGGAAAGGCACCAGGCGCCGCGTAAGCTTGGAAAGAAGGGTGGTCTCGAAGTCGGGCTGAAGAGCGGTGGCCATGGAGCGGTCAAGCTTACCGCAATTCCACCCGGCTGAACGCCTCCAACATGTCTTTCTCCGAGGGAGGCTGCAGGATGTTGTGTTGGACAAAGTCTTCGGCCTGGGGATAGCCGGTTTGGCGGATGCGCGCCGCAGCTCGCGCCAGGTCATACGAAGTATGCCGAAACTCCACACTGGGTCCGAGCAGAAGCCAATCCGCGCCCGGCTGGCCAAAGGGCATGCCCACGCTGCCCGCGTTCAGAACTCGAGTCGCTCCCACCTTTCGGTCGAACTGCATGTGAGTGTGCCCGCAGACCACGACATCCGCCTGCACCCCTGCAAACACTGGCAACAGGCGGCCTTCCGGTGTATTGCGGCTGAAGATTTCCGTGTCGTTGCGCGGCGTGGCGTGGCAGAACAGGACTGTGCCCAAGCCCTCAATGTCGAGCTGAAGGGTGCTGGGCCAACTCGCCAGTAACCGCTCGTGCTCCGGTTGAAGCTGCTGCGCCGTCCAGTCAATTACCCCGCGAAACTTTTCGGGAACGCCGCCGGTTTCAATGCCCCGCATTCGCGCCAGCACCTCGCGGTCCCCATTGCCGTGGATGAACTGCGCTGGAAGGTCCAGATTGAGCAGGCATTCGATGGTTTCCCGCGGCATGGGGCCGGGAAGCACATCTCCGCCAACCAAGATTCGGTCTACCTTTGCGAGGCGAATGTCTTCCAGCACAGCCTCCAGTGCCGGGAGGTTACCGTGAATGTCATAGACGGCGGCCACTGCCATTACCGAATCCTTTTCTCTATCGCTGGCGCGCGTGAAAGCAGTCTAGGGACCATGTGTCGTTCTGTGCGCAGAACACGGGACAAAAGTCTCATTGACAAGCTAACGCCGGCTGCTACCCTAGCGCAGGTACCACAATGTCCCGCGCCCGCATTCTGGCCACCCTCCTGCTACTCGCCGTCGCTTCTGCCGGGGCCGATACCAACC
>DATJFA010000461.1:0-3037 GCA_035496015.1 Terriglobales bacterium
AGCCATTCCCCTTTGGTTCGGCGGTTGTGATGGCCCCAGTATAGAGGAGGTTCAGAGCGTTGGCGGAGAGAATATTTCGCCGGTCGCGCAACCGCGTTCTCATTTATAAACAAGAATGACGATGGGACCAATAGAACCGTGACGAACCCGACCAGGCCAGAGGCCTCCGCAGCGCCGGCAGCCCATGCCGGAGTGGGACGGCATGCTTTCCTGGTGGCGGCGGGAATTTTCCTGAGCCGCATTGCCGGGCTGGTGCGCGAACGTGCGATCGCACACTTCCTGGGCAATTCATTCGCCGCGGACGCACTGCGCGGCGCGCTGCGCATTCCCAACATCCTGCAAAACCTGTTTGGCGAAGGCGTACTTTCGGCGTCGTTCATCCCGGTCTATGCCCGGCTGGTGGCGCAGAAGGAAGAGGAAGAATCCGGGCGGGTTGCGGGCGCGATTCTGTCTCTTTTGGCGATGGCGGTTGCGGTGCTCGTTCTGCTGGGAGTTCTGGCCACGCCGTGGATCATCGATGCCATTGTGCCGGGTTTCAAGGGCGAGACGCGCGACCTGACTATCCGGCTGGTGCGGATTCTCTTCCCCGGCGTCGGTCTGCTGGTGATGTCAGCATGGTGCCTGGGCATACTGAACAGCCATCGGCGGTTCTTTCTTTCCTATGTCTCGTCTGTAGTATGGAACGGGGCGATCATCGGCGCGCTGCTACTCTTCCGCCATGCCGACATGTCACAGCTTGCCGCATGGGCGGCATGGGGTTCCGTGGTGGGCAGCGGGCTTCAAGTGGCGCTGCAACTGCCGGTCGTCCTGAAGCTGGCGCCACGGCTGCGCGTGGCCTTTGGCCACGCCAACGAAAATGTGCGTACCGTGGTGAAAAACTTTGTGCCGGTATTCATCAGCCGCGGCGTAAACCAGGTGAGCGGGTACGTAGACCAGATCCTTGCCAGCTATCTGCCGACCGGGGCTGTCTCCTTTCTCTCAGTGGCGCAGGCGCTTTACCTGCTGCCGGTAAGCCTGTTTGGCATGTCGATTTCGGCGGCCGAGCTGCCAGCGATGTCGAGCGCGCTGGGCACGGACGAGCAGGTGGCGGCAACGTTGCGCCAGAGGATTGCCGCCAGCACGCGGCGCGTTGGCTTTTTTGTGGTGCCCTCGGCGGTGGGCTTCATCGCCCTGGGCGACGTGATTACCGCGGCCATCTACCAGACGGGCAAGTTCACCCACGCCGACTCGGTCCGGGTGTGGGGAATTCTTGCCGGCTCGGGCATCGGGCTGGTGGCGTCCACGGTTGGCAGGCTGTATTCGTCAGCCTATTATGCGCTGCGCGATACGCGCACCCCGGTGAACTTTGCCATTGTGAGAGTCATCCTGACTACGACCCTGGGTTACCTTTGCTCACAGCAACTGCCAGGGCTTCTGCGAATCGATCCGCTATGGGGTGTGGCAGGGCTCACTGCTTCCGCCGGTTTTGCCGGCTGGGTGGAATTTCTGCTGTTGCGCCGCGGCATGAACCGGAAGATCGGGCACGGAGAGTTCCCGGCCGCCTACTTTGCCCGGCTATGGCTTGCAGCAGTGGTGGGGGCGGCGGTGGCCTGGGGCGTGAAGCTAACGTTGCATCCCAAGCAGCCGCAGATCGCGGCGATAGCGATTCTGGTCCCGTACGGAGCGGTGTACCTGGGCTGCACGGCAATGCTTGGAGTTGAACAGGCTGGTGGGATGATCAGAAGGTTGTTGCGGAGAAGTTAGCTTCGTCCGAAGTCCCGCGCATAGCGAGGGATCAAAATAGCGACGAGAATCCATCGGGTGACTGTTCTCTTGTCCGACAACCCGAGAAGTTTTCCGGGCAGGATCGAATATTCGGACGATCCTACAAATACTCAAAGATGATAGGGCTCCCTCCCCTTCGGCAAGCTCAGGGTCGGGATGTTTAGAGGAAAGCCTTACTCGATCACCCGCATATTGGCCCAGTCATACTGGAACTTGTGTCCGCAGTCCAGGCAGACGACATAGTGTTCGCTGGCCGGAGCGGGCATGTCCCAATCAGAGTTGACGGCGCGGCGGCTGGACGATGCTGCGGCAAACGGCTGGGAAATCTTTTTGTGCGAGCAGCGAATCGAGAGCAATTGCAGAATTTTATTGACCATGGACTTCTTTTGCACCGAGCCCACTTCCGGGCGCTTCCCGCAGGAAACACCCGGAAGCCGGGCAAATGGGACTGCCTTCCCAAAAAAAGTTATGCAGTGGCCGTTGTCATGCGCGGCGAATCGGTGATTGAAGTGGCTTCCTTCGCGGTGCCATTCATCTCCTTCGCGCCGGGCTTGCGGATGTCAATTGAGCCCTTGAACCACGCGCCGTCTTCGATCGAAATTCTTTGGCAAACTACATCGCCCCCAAGTGACCCCTCGTTGCGAATGTCGACCCGGTCGCTGGCGGTAACGTTGCCTTTTACCTTGCCCAGGACCACAACTTCCTTGGCATTGATGTTGGCCTGGACCTGGCCATTGCGGCCGACCGTAACGCGGTTGCCGGGCAGATTGACGGACCCTTCCACGCGGCCGTCGATATAAAGCGATTCAGAGCCGGTCACTTCGCCCTTGATGACGAGCGACTTCCCGATGGTGGCTTGCTCCGTGTTGTTGAGAACGGCATTGCGAGGCGCGGCGACCGGCGTCGGCTCGCTAGGCAGAGTGGGGGTATTGCTCATAACTGGTTTCTCCGGTTCCGCTGCGGGTTTTTGGTTCGGATTCGTCGGCGTTGCAGTGTTAGCAGGCTTCCACATTATTTTCTACATCCTTTCGATTCTATGGTAATGCGCAGCCAGCTACTTTTTCGCCCGCTGCTATGAAATACATATTGGCCGTTTGGGGGACAACCAAGTTAGGCGAGGCACGTTTATAACCAAACCTCGGCTACCACGCCAAACTCCAGAAACTCTGGTTTGGCCATGCCTTCACGCAGTGCCTTGACCACATCCGTCTCCCCTGGCACTGCTTGACTGGTGTAAATATTCCTCCGTTGTTGGCATTTCTTATATCGGGCA
>DATJFA010000462.1:0-6537 GCA_035496015.1 Terriglobales bacterium
CATGAGCCGCGTCCGCCCAGCTCCCAAAGAAGACCGCAACGCATACTCCTTCCGTCGGCTTTCGGTTCGCGACTGAAACAAATTGGCCACGTTGGCGCACGCGATCAAGAGAACAAAGATGACCGCTCCCAATAACGGGTAGAGGACCTGGCCGGCCCGGCCAAACAGCTCTTCATGCAACGGCACCACTTTGGAGCCCAAACCCTTATTTGTCGCGGGGTATTCCTGCTCTAGCCGGCGGGCAATGACGTCCATGTCCACTTGCGCCTGCCTCTGAGTTACGCCCGGTTTTAGGCGCCCAATCGGCATCAGCCAGTGGTCCGCTCGCTCGACATACCTCGTGCTCTCGGGGTTGATGGGCTGAAACAAATCTATACGGCCAAAAAATGGCTCGAAATCCGGAACCACTCCCACCACGGTCGAGATCACACCGCTGACATTGAAAGTCTTTCCCAGCACGCCGGGGTCGCGATTGAATTGGCGTTGCCAAAACGAAGTGCTGATGACTAGCGTTTGCGTACGATCTTGCATCTCCTCTGCGAAGAAGATACGCCCGCGAATTGGCTTAATGTCCAGCAGTCGGAAGAAGTTTGGCGTAACATCTTGCACATTGATGAGTGCCGGTTCGCCTTTGCCGGAAAGCGCACCTTGCTCCGGCCCGCTGGTCAGTGCAATGTCTTCAAAAACACGGTTCTGCTTCCTCCAGTCAACTGTTTCAGCAATGGGCGGTGGTTGCTGTAAACCTGGAGCGGATTGCCAAATCACCATCAGCCGGTCAGGATGCTCAAAAGGCAACGGCCGGTAGAGCATGGCATCGAGAACACTGAAAATCGTCGTGTTCGCGCCGATTCCCAGAGCGAGGGAGATCAACACAACGGACAGGAAGCCAGGCGCTTTCGCCAAGCTGCGCAGGGCATAGCGCGTGTCCTGCCACAGGTTGCGAAACCGAGTAATCATCCGCATCATCCCCCCTATGATGCTCCTGATTGGCTGTCGAGAACAGGTCTTCTTTCTCTTTACGATTCGAAGCTGCCAGAAGTTGCACCTCGAATAGCGTATTGAGCAGCAATGTTCTGTCTTGCGGCCGACAACAGCGGATCAAGGAGTTGGATCCGCGACCGCGGCTAAACGCGAATAATCATGACCTCTGTGGACTTGATGAGGGCGGCGGCGGTCTGGCCGGGTTTGAGGTGCATTTCGCGGGCGGAACTGGCGGTGATGATAGAGGTGATGCGCTGCCCGCCGATGGAGATTTTCACTTCCGCCATGAGGCCGCTGATGCGAACTTCCTCGATGCGACCCACCAGCTGATTGCGGCCGCTGATGCGCCGCAGCACCTCCTGGCGCACGGCTTCGTTGTGGCCGCGGGTGCGATACAGCAGGCGGTCCACCTCCGCCCGCGGAATGCGGTGATGTCCGCCAGGGGTGCGCACGCTGCGGATCTTTTTTCTGTAGATCCACTGCTTGATTGTGGGGAAGCTGATGCGGAGCTGCAAGGCAGCTTCACGCGGGGTGAGCAGCGACTCCTGGTTCGCGGCTTTCATATTTCTCTTACCGTCGTCCCTACGGGAACGCAAGATGTTTCTGGCGTTTTACCGACTTCCGTCCTGGGCTTTACTATACCGCCCTGCGGGGCTGAGGTGGCTGCAACAGGTGGACTATGCCTTCGGTAAAGCTGAGGCGGCTACAGGCGCCCAGCTCTGGGCAGTAATGGTTCAGAGCGATTCCAGGACATTAGAAGGGAAAGCGCACGCTCAGCACGCGGTTGTGATTGAAGGTGTGAAAGCGGGTTACAGCAATCTGTTCGCCTGCGCCCACCGTCAAGCCCAGCCTACGCCAGAGATGAATTTTGCCAACCACCAGGCCGGGAGATAGGAATACCTGCTGTTTGCCGTCATTTTTTCCGTCGTGAAAGAGGTTCCCGTTCACTTCCAGTTCCGGCCATAACTTGCGCAGCAAATGATATTGAACGGCCGTGTTGTAAGCCAGGGAAGTGCCCAGGCGAGAGATATCCCCTACCGGCACGGCAATGCCCAGGGTGCTCTGCACGTCGAAAGCCCCCCAGCCCTTCCCCAGAGCGATGGTGGGCGTGACCACGGCATTTTCCGCTCCATTGCTGTAGGAGCCAGTGGGAATCGAGCCGCCAAGGAAGGCGGTGACGATGTAGTTGCCGGCCTCTTCATTGCCGGCGGCAAGACGATACTTCAGGAGAAATGAGGTGTCGCCGAAGCCGTCGCGCTGGGTGGGATTCTGATGCGAGAAATACGGCGGCGGACTGACGATGATTTCCGTGCGCTCGCTGGGTATGAATTCCAGGCCTTTGCCGCTGCCGAAGTTGGTGACATTGCCTCTGGCCGTGTTTTGCCAGCCGATGTCGTAGCGGACCTCTTCTTCCAGGCGAGGAGTTGTGGTGAACATGGGAGTGATCCAATGGGGCTGCTCCGCCTGGGTGCGGGAGACACGCTCGAACCAAGAGCCGAAATAGGAGTCGTCGGCCGGCTCGTTCTGGGCCACAGCGGAAGATACAATCCCGAGCAGAAGCAGGAACAGCAACCAGGGAAAGCGCAACACTCCCTCCTCTCTAAATATGTATAAAAGCGCATAGTATAACGAGTGATAACTGTATATGCAATATCTCTGCTGTTTTGCCTCCCCGGCGGCCACCTTCGTCCGGCGGGATGGAGCGCCATCTATCGTGCGCTGCTGAACCTGATGGAAGAACTGCGGGCTCTGGGTCAGAAGCTGGCCAGCAAGAAGGCAGCCTGGTTCTGACGCACGCTCCACTGCGCCTGAGGCGGTGTGAGACTGGAATCAGAGTGAAAGGAGCAGGGGGAGTAAAGAAAAGCTCAGAGGTTGCTATCCACCTTGAAACCCCAGGCTTGCAGCAAGGTGGTGGGGACGTACTTGACGTCTTTGTTCTTGCGCACCCATTCTTTCAGCACGGCGGAACTTTCGTACTGCTCCGGGGAAAGCCCCAGCTGCTTCACCATCTGGTCGAAGGAAGTAGGCGTGGAAGAAGGCACGGCCAGTTGCTCTGGGTTATTCCAATTCTTGTTTCCGCGAGTCGCCATCGGCACTGGGTTAATCCTCCCGAATTATAGGCCAGCAGGAGGTCTGCAAGTAAGATGCCACCACGATAATAAAAGAAAATCGCCTGATTTGTGCAATTTGCTGGCCGCCACCGTCCCGCGCCAGGGGACAGGCTGCCGAAAACTGGCATTTTCTGCCGGACGCTTAACAATTATTCGCAATAAGCAGGGCGCGGAGGCAGCATTCCGCAGTTTCGAACGGCTGCAATCAGCGAGCGTGCGAAGGGGTGCTGGCACACGAAGGTACTGGCTCCTCAGGGCGACGGGTGCAGCGGAGCCCAACCAGCGCTCGGAAGCTCGGTGGGATGCCTACGACCAGCCTCTGCTGCTTACCTGGGCTAAAGCGTCGGCGAAGTCGGAGGTGGTGGAGCGCTTGGCGGCACGCATTTTGGCCACACTCTTGGCCCGGCGTTCGGCGCGGCGCAACGCGGTTATTTCTTCGCCTCCCGCCCAGGCGTCCAGATCTTCCTGGCGGTACTCGATGAAGCGGCCGACGTTGTGGAACTTCGGCCCGGCCCCTTTACGCCTCCACAATCGCAACGTCGCAGGGGAGTATCCGATGTAGGCTGCTGCGAAGCGTGTATCCATTCTTCTTCTCTCTTTGGCCAGAGAATACGTCTGGTTGATGTGCTAACACCGGGTGTTGCTACGAATCCCGCCGGTAAGGGGCGGCAGCATACCACGGCTGTTTCCTGCAAGGCAACTGAACCCTTGAACAGTAGCCGTGGAAAGCCTTCCCGCTATGGGAGTTAAATCACATGGATAAAAGATAAAAATCTGACCGGTCGGGGAACGATGTAATTTTCAACACCAGCGCCCGCGCCGCGTACCGTCGGCGCCGGCTTGCCCGCATTGGTCCGAAAAGCATCGCCGGCAAGCAGTCGTTGCGTCATCTTGGGTGAAGCAACTACCATGAAATTGTCATGCCGGTAGAAACGGAAATTCACTCCGCAGCATATACGCCCATTCGTGCGCCCCGCGGCACTACCCTTTCCTGCCAGGGCTGGCAGCAGGAAGCCGCCATGCGCATGCTCATGAACAACCTGGATGAAGAAGTGGGTGAGAGGCCGCGCGACCTGGTGATCTACGGGGGCACGGGCAAGGCGGCGCGCAACTGGGAGTGCTACCAGGCCATCGTCAACACCCTGAAATCGCTGAAGAGCGACCAGACGCTGCTGGTGCAGTCAGGCAAGCCGGTGGGCGTGTTCAAAACGCATGAATATGCTCCCCGGGTGCTGATTGCCAATGCCAACCTGGTAGGGCATTGGTCGAACTGGGAGAAGTTCAACGAGCTGGAACGCGCCGGGCTGATGATGTACGGGCAGATGACCGCAGGCTCCTGGATTTACATTGGCTCACAGGGAATTATTCAAGGAACATTTGAGACCTTTTCGGCGGCGGGCGAAAGGGACTTTGGCGGCGAACTGGAAGGCAAGCTGATCGTCAGCGGCGGCATGGGCGGCATGGGTGGCGCTCAGCCCCTGGCCGCTACCATGACCGAGGCGGCGTTCCTGGGCGTAGAGGTTGACCCGGAGCGCATTAAGAAGCGGCTCAAGACCGGCTATTGCGACTTCATGGTCAACTCGCTGGACGAGGCGCTGCGCATCCTTAAGAACGCGGTGCGCAAAAAGGAAAATATTTCGGTCGGGCTGGTGGGCAATTGCGCGGACGTCATTCCCGAGCTGGCGGAGCGTGGGGTGGTGCCCGACATTCTGACCGACCAGACCTCGGCGCACGACCCGCTGAATGGGTACATTCCCCAGGGGCTGACCGTGGAGCAGGCTGCCGAGTTGCGGCAGCGTGATCCGAAGGGCTATGAAGAGCGCTCGCTGGATTCCATCGCCCGGCACGTGGAAGGCATGCTGCGCCTGCAGAAAATGGGCGCGGTGACCTTCGACTACGGCAACAATATCCGCACCTTCGCTTTTCAGCGCGGGGTAAAAAACGCCTACGACTTCCCGGGCTTTGTGCCGGCCTACATTCGTCCGCTGTTCTGCGAGGGACGCGGCCCGTTCCGCTGGGTGGCGCTGAGCGGCGAGGCAGCCGACATTCATACCACCGACGATCTGGTGCTGGAGCTGTTTCCCGAGAACCGCATCCTGAGCCGCTGGATCAAGCTGGCGCGAGAGCGCATTAAGTTCCAGGGTCTGCCGGCGCGCATCTGCTGGCTGGGCTACGGGGAGCGGGCGCAGTTCGGGCTGGCCATGAACGAGTTGGTGAAAAAAGGAAAGCTGAAGGCGCCCATCGTGATTGGACGCGACCACCTGGATACGGGCTCGGTGGCTTCGCCCTTCCGCGAGACCGAGAGCATGAAAGATGGCAGCGATGCGGTGGCCGACTGGCCGCTGCTCAACGCGCTGCTGAACACCGCCAGCGGAGCCTCGTGGGTTTCCATCCATAACGGCGGCGGCGTGGGCATTGGCTACTCGCAGCACGCCGGGCAGGTGACCGTTGCCGATGGAACTGAGGGCATGGCCAAGAGAATCGAGCGCGTGCTGACCAACGATCCCGGAATCGGTGTGGCCCGGCACGTGGATGCCGGCTACGAAGAGGCCAGCCGCTTCGCGAGGGAGAAGGGAATCAGGATTCCCATGGAGAAGTAGCGCAGGCATTCAGGATGGAGTAAGAGTGCCAGCATTCAGCATCCGGTCGTGCTTGTTCCAGCCCGAAGGGCGAAACAGAATTTAGCCCAGGGCGTAAGCCCTGGTTTGCCAAATCAAATGGATCGCAAGTCCCGCAGGGACGACACCAAACCGCGAACAAACAAGCCATCGGCAGGTCACTCTGATCACCGGATTAACTTCCCAAACCCTCTCCTTCTGGTCAATATCCGGCAACTGCTAACACTGCAGACGGGCTCCATGCCGCGACGCGGCCGGGAACTGGGCGAACTCTCGATCCTGGAAGACGCCGCGGTGCTGTGCGAGGCGGGCAAAATTGTGGCCGTGGGCAGAACCCGCGACGCCCTGCGCGATACCTGGCTGAAGCGCAAACGAAAGCACCTGCGGGAAATTGATTGCCGAGGCAAGGTGGTGCTGCCCGGCTTTGTGGATTCCCACACCCACCCCGTGTTCACGGCGCCGCGCCTGGTGGATTTCGAAAAGCGAACGTCGGGCGCCAGCTATGAACAAATCGCAGAGGCCGGCGGCGGCATTCGCTCCAGCGTGGAGGGCGTACGCCGGGCGAGCAGGGAAGAACTGGCGCAGCATGTGCTGGCTGCCCTGGAGGAGATGGCGTTGCAGGGCACTACCACGGTGGAGGCCAAATCCGGATACGGCCTGAGCGTAGAAGCGGAGTTGAAATCGCTCATGGCGGTGCGCGATGCGGCAGCGCGCTGGCCGGGCACCGTGGTTCCGACGTTGCTGGGCGCGCACGTGGTGCCGCGCGAGCGCCTGCGGCATCCAGAAAAATATGTGCGGGAAGTTTGTGAGCTGATGATCCCGCAGGC